>CAUURC010000137.1:0-2673 GCA_963547405.1 uncultured Prevotella sp. | reverse complement strand
CACACAACGACTTCAATGCTGGCTGACAACTTGCCATTTGAGAATCTCGATACCCACACACGTATAGATTATGATACCAACCCCACTCATAATCTCAATGCGTTTTACAATGGAACTGTTTTGGGAACGAGTGTCGATTTAAACATTGATTATCGGCTTAGTCGAAACTGCAACCGCCAAAACAGCAAGGAACTCAGTGAGGCTACAGTGCGCAACATTCTTTCTAAAAGTTATATTAAAAACAAAATGTTAGCTGCGAAATTGATACTTGGCAGGCAGCTGTTTGGCGGAAATCTGCGCCTCGGCGTAGAAGCTATACACACTAACCGTCGTGATGATTACACCATAGACGGCACAACTGTCATCTCAGACACTTATAGCACATTAAAAGAAACACAGATTGCTCCTTTTGCCGAATATGAGAGAAACACGGCCATAGGACAGATGAATATCGGAGCCCGCTATGAGTATGTGGATTTTAAATATTACAACGACGGCATTTTGGAATCTGATCAGAGTCGTTCATTCAGCAATTTATTTCCGTATTTTTCGTTAGCAACCAAAATAGGCAATACAATACTCAATCTCAGCTATACGGTTAAAACTAAGCGCCCCACATACAGCCAGCTGTCGAGCAACATCTTATACATCAATCGTTTTTCGCTTCAAACGGGAACCCCAACGCTAAAGCCCGAGCATATCCACGACGTATCGGCTATGGCCGTATGGAAAATATTGCAATTCATGTTAAGTTGGCAGCACAATAGCAATGCCATCATTAATTGGGACGAAGCTGTGCCTGGTAGTTCAGCCATTACACAGCTTGAATACAAGAATCTTCATAGCTTAAACAGGCTTTCGGCAATGGTTGCCGTAGCTCTCGCTTTTGGTCCGTGGCATCCACAGCTTTCCGTGGGTCTAATAAAGCAATGGCTCCAGTTGGAAACCGCTTATGGTGCGGTTGCGTTGAATAAACCTGTACTGCAAATAGGTCTCAACAACAGCGTATCATTGCCTCATGACATAGCGGTAAACTTAGCAATGAACTATCGATCAAAGGGAAATTACCAGAATGCATATCTTGTCCACCCCACCTATGCCCTCGATTTATCAGTTACCAAACTATTCTTTAAGGGCGCATTAGAGCTGAACATTCAGGGTTCTGACCTTTTATATCTGTGCAAGGATACCAACCGCCTCTACGGCAATCGCCTCAACGTTATGCAGACCAACCGTTACGACAGTCGCGAGCTTGGCATCACCCTGCGTTATAATTTTAATCTGTCGAAGAAGGATTACAAGGGAAGCGGAGCAGGTAATTCAGAGAAATCGAGAATGTAACAAATTAATGAAGAAAAAAATCTCATATATACATCAACCAGACTCTATGCTCTGTGGAGTTGCATGCCTTAAAATGGTATGTGAATATCTTGGAAAACGATACTCTATGGAGTACCTTAACCATTTGTGCTCTGCAACAACAGAAGGAGTCTCGCTTTTAAGCATTCATCATACAGCAGAAAAACTTGGCATCACGTCAATAGGGGCAAGATGTGATATAACTAAGCTATTGCCTCAATTCCGCAGCATTATTCCTTGTGAGGTACTTTTATATATTGAAGTGACATTTTTGGGATTTATCCATTGATATGGGGATTTTCTGGGGTTCTTGGTTCTTGCATAATCATGAAATCCCCCACCCAAACCAATGGGGAAGTATGAAAAGCCACAAAGAAATGATGTAAATTCCACCGAAAGAAGTGATATTCTCGTTTTTAGTTGCTACCTTTGTCATGTCAGATTTTTGCTTGTTTATTATTTGACAACACTAAGATAGGTGAAATTTCTGACATATCCAAATGTTTTGAGAACTTTGTTTCTCAGGGACTTGGAGTTCTCACAAGAATTTATGCTGCGGAATTAAGGTGTGAGTAAAGTAACGGCTTTCGAGGTGATGGTGAAACCGTCTATGTCACTTAACTTAGTCACTGATGGTGAGAAAGTGACTAAGTCGGCAGCTAAGTCTACCGATACGATGAACGAGGTTTTGACCTTCTGCAAGCAAGCCCGAACCCTCACGGAGATTATGGCGCACTTAGGCCTAAAGCACCGTAATAATGCTAAAAGTCGATACATCGACCCGTTGATCGAGGGTGGTTTCCTTGAAATGACGATACTGGAAACGCCTAACAGTAGAAATCAAAAATACGTAAGGTCTTTATCTTAGTCACTTATCTTAGTCGTTTAGAAGTGACTAAGTCGCCTTGTTGGTATTTGCAATTACCGAATAACATTTTTCAGGGGGTAAATCCTCTATCTGTGAATAGCAATTCTCAATTTGTAAGATGGCCTGCAAAACGAAGAGCGAAAGGGTGATATGAAGAAGTATGAAGCAGGTTTAGAACGACACATCACTTTGTCTTTCAGATGTAATGTGTTATGTCTACTGCTTGCTTATGGCGAGTTCTATTGGGGAATTTGGGCTTTACGGCTCATTCTCTCAATCCATAAAAATACTTTGGCCATGATTGGTTAGGGGAACCCCTTATGGGTGATTGGGTTGAATACCCTGCGCAAAGTATGCCTTATCTTTTCATCCTCCTTATTATATATAGGACTGCCGCTAAGCTGTTTCTTTTGTGGTAAATCTTTGCTTTTGTGCAGTAAAGTGCA
>CAUURC010000136.1:0-2675 GCA_963547405.1 uncultured Prevotella sp. | reverse complement strand
ACCTCCAATCCCGTAGCCTCGGGCGATGCGGGATGATTTTTCTTACCTGTCAGCGAATACCCGAACCGATAGATACGCCAATTTCCTTTGGGCACTTTCCATACCAGTCGCCCGGTCGAGTCTACTTTATCGGTGAGCACAACCACATCATTTAACGCAGTAGCAGACGCATCGGCAGGCGTGGGATAAAGCTCCAAATCGGGTGGTGTTGCAAAACCTGCCTTTTCTTCAGCGTGGTTCACACGGTCAATGGTGTAAAGCTGAAGCTCCGCTACCTCTGTAACTTTCTTTTGGGGAACATTGTCAAAACGAATGCGAAAATACTTCGCCCGCGTGGGCGGAATGGTTATTGTTTGTTGCGAAGCACCTCCGCTGGGAATATCGCACACCTTACGGAAAACGATACCGTCATCGCCAGCCTCTAAATGCTTGTTAACATCGGCAGGAACAGAGGCCCATTCGTTACGAAACCGACCGTCTACAACACTTATTGCCCGAATGGTTTGTGGCTTACTAAAGGCATACTGTATCCACGTATAACCATTTTTTTCGTCGCACGGAAGCTGCACGGCAGTAGTTAGGTCACCATCGGTAAGCGTGCGTAACGAAACTTCTCCGCCCAGCGTTGTTGCAGTAGCTCCAAGTGAAACCATAGAGCGGTCTGTCGGCAAACATTTCACAGCCACAACGGCAATATCTTTATAATAGGTCACCTCGTTACCACTGACAAAAGGTGCATGTACCGATGAGTTGAAATTCTGAAAATAACCCGTTGCTGTATAAGGTGGTGGCAGCATTCCACGATAGGTTATTCCCCCTTTCACATCCAGCTCTCGCCACACCAATTTCTTCATCGCCTGTTCAGGCGTAACCCACGGGCCACCGGTAGAACTCCAGCCGGGCGAACTGGCCACAGCCATCTCCATTCCCAATGAGTCGGCCAAATGAACGGCATAAGAAAAGGCGTCTTTCCACTCGGGAGCCATATATTCAAGTCGTTTTTCAACAATCTGCGGCGTTTCCAATCCAGCATCGAAATGATGAAATCCACCGATGCCGATACGGTGCATCCACATCAAATCCTTGTAGATGCCGTCTTTGGTAATATTTCCATTCATCCAATGCCACCAAAGATGCGGCCGTGCCACTGCCGGCGGATTGACAAACGATCGATAGAGTGACGTTTCCTGTGCCTGCGCATTCTGTGTGGCGAAGAACAGGCACACCGTTAAAAACATTTTAAGTAAATAGTTCCTAAGAGATTTTTTTGACATTTTATAGATTTATGAGCGTAGCAAATAATGCGTATGAGTTATTGAACTACCCCAGTTCGGGATAAGATTTTGTTCATAAAAGTTGGTAGTCTCATAAATATTTTGTACCTTTATAGGTGAAAAACAAAGAGTTACAAACATATTTAATATGACTACCGATTACAAAGTTACAGAATTATTTTGTATAATAGACGAGTTTTGCAAACATTTTGATGCAAAAAATGCAGGAAATCTACTTGAAGACAATAGCGGAGTCAAGCGTAGACGTCGCCAAGCGTCGTTGTCCGACAGTGAAATCATGACCATTCTGTTGTATTTTCATTTTGGTACATTCCGCAATTTCAAGCACTACTACCTGTTCTTCATTAAGGGTACGATGAAGTCTTATTTTCCGAAAGCCGTGTCATACAACCGCTTTGTGGAGTTGGAAAGCCGCGTGTTCTTCCAGCTCATGTTCTTCCTTAATCTGGGAGCTTTCGGAAGATGTACCGGCATAACATTCGTTGATTCCACAATGATACCCGTATGCCATAATCTCAGGAGATATGACAATAAGGTATTCAAGGGAATTGCCACTGACGGAAAAGGAACAATGGGTTGGTGCCATGGCTTTAAGCTCCACCTTGCGTGCAATGACAGAGGCGAGATAATAGCCTTTGTCCTTACAGGCGCAAATGTCAGCGACAAGGACCCGAATGTGTTCAAGGTTCTTGCTAAACGACTGTACGGCAAGTTGTTCGCTGACAAAGGCTATATTTCGCAGAAGCTGTTTAACTTCCTCTTTGAGGATGGAATACAGCTGGTGACAGGGTTGCGCGTAAACATGAAAAACAAGCTGATGCCGTTCTATGACAGAATGATGCTGCGCAAGAGATACATTATCGAAACCATTAACGACATGCTGAAGAATACTGCACAGATTGTACACTCACGCCATAGATCTGTAACCAACTTTATCATGAACCTTATTTCAGCATTGGGAGCATATTGCTTCTTCGACAATAAGCCAAAGGCATTGCAGGGATACTGCATCGAAGACACCAAACAGCTGTCACTATTCTAAGGGCAAAACAACTTCTTTCAGCTTTCTGTTATTACCCACTCCTAATGGCATGGGGAGGAGGCGTATTCACGCTGCATTTATATTGTATAAGACACTCGGTTATCCCGAACTGGGGTATCTACTACACATCGATACCACCAAGTTTTTTTGGGCCCGTCATCAACTATGATACTCACAACGTTAAGGCCGAGTTCAAGGTCGACAATAATGACATTGCGACTGTCACCGCGTACGGATTCCTAAAGTTCAAGTGCCCCGGAACGGTAGTCCTCACCGCCACTTGCAGTGCCAGTGAGAACTGTGCCAAAGCGCAGTGCAGCACGACGGTCACCACGAAG
>CAUURC010000135.1:0-2825 GCA_963547405.1 uncultured Prevotella sp. | reverse complement strand
GATAGACATAAGAAAACAGGTTGACATAAAGTCAACCTGTTGCAGTAATTTGTTTAATTTTGTACGATATGTAATTACGGAAATATTTTTATTGTATTCGTCTCAAGAGAAAAAGGATTATGATTTTTTTGTCGTAGTCTTCTTAATCGTCGGCTTTTTGGCCGTAGACTTTGTTTTACGAGTACTTATCTTATTTTGCAGTTTAGCTTCGGCAGCCTCCATTTTCTCTATCTTGGTTTGAAGTCGCAAGATTTCTTTTTCTTTCATTTCGATTTCATCACCTTGATTCTTAATTGTGGTAAGCAGACTGTTTAACTCGTCGTTGTCAATATCTTCGGGGTAAAGGTTATTAACACGGTTGATAAAATCGCCGAGAATGTTCATGTAATTGGTAAAAGCGTCGAAAGGGCTGCTGTAGATACCGCGATCAATACTTATTCCAGTGGTCTTTGTAGTCATAAATCTGAAGTTATTAGAAGCTTGCAGATAATCCCAATCTTGATTGATACGTACATCGTTGGCTATGCGCACCCGATCGGCAATACTATAGAGTTTGTTAAACGCTTCGCGTTGCATTGCGTTGCCCAACCAACAGCTGATGTCTCTCTCTTCATCTACCCATGACAATGTATCAGGTACATCAAGTGCACCTACGCTTTTCATTTTGGTGCACAACTCTGTAGGTGTAGAGAAAGTAATGCCTGCTTGTTTGGCACAAATAGGTAATGCTTTCATAAACTCGAGGATATTACTGGACAGCGGTTGGGCAATACCCAGTGCGGATAATTCCATGAAAATGTTGATAATCTGCTCTTCGTTGGGTAGTGCTTTTATCTTGGCTATATAACTGTCGGCAAATAATGGATACTCTTCCCAAGAACTGTTATTGAAGCGCAGAGATATATCGTCGCTTAAACGAATGTCGCGTAAGAGCAGTTTAAGGTTGGGTGCCATCGAACAATGGTAAAGGTAATGGGGCGATTTCCAACCTAAAACGTGCTTGGCACCTTCAGTAAGCATTCCCTTAAAACCTAATTGCGATACTTTCAGTCCTATATCGTCGCTGTAAATAAGTGAGGAATTACGGAGAACCTTGGGTGTTTGTCCGAAGTATTCTTTTATTTTTAGACTTTGTTTTTTTACTTCAACGGCAAAGCAATCTTCGTTTATAAGTGAGGAAAGACCATGTGAATAGGGTTCTGCGAGAAATTCCACACATCCAGTGTCGTTCAGTTCTTGAAGTTTATCCAAAACTTGTGGAGCATGTATTTCAAGTTGTTCGATACCCACCCCCGATAAAGAAAAGGCCACTTTAAAGTATCGGTCGTTGGTTTTTATCATTTCCAACAATGCGTTTAAAGCCGGCATATACGAGCGCTCTACAATTTCGGTTATGCTACGCTCGTTTTCGTAATCGTCATAATAATAATGGTCGGTACCAATATCAAAAAATCTGTAGCGCTTGAGATGAATAATTTGATGTATCTCAAAGTATAAACATATCGTTTTCATCATATATTATTTTTAATTTTATATATTTGCATTAGTTAACAACATCAAGATGTGGAGAAAGACCGATCTTTCATTAGTCGTAAGACTGTCAACAATGTTTAGTCCCCACATCTTCTTACATCCGAATCCGGATAGTTCATTGGGCTTTGACCCCGTATTTGTGATGATGGATCTATGATGTACTGATGTTGCAATTGATAATTTTTAAGTTATGACGTACATTGGAATTGATGTAAGTAAGGCTACGTTCGTGGTTGCTTATTCCTCAGAGAAGAACAGTAAGACAAGGACGTTCAAGAACACCGTAAAGGGTATTCATGCGTTTGTCCAGACGCTCTCGTCTAAGGAAGATCACTGTATCATGGAGGCAACAGGAAACTATAGTTCTCTGCTTGTCTATCTGCTCAATGAGGCAGGTGTCACTACCAGTCTGGAGAATCCTCTCAAGATTAAGAACTTCGCCCGTGTGATGCTATCCACCATCAAGACTGATGAAGTGGATGCTCGTATCATAGCCCTCTATGGAGAGAGAATGCAACCGAGGCCCTACAAGCTCCCAAGCGATGCCATCCTTACCCTCAAGCAGAAGCGTACGGTCATACGCCAGCTGAAGAAGCAGCTCATTGCTACAAGGAACCTTAAGGGCTCCATGGAAGTATTGCCTTTCTTTGATCCCTCCTGCAAGAAGTCAGTCACCCAGACCATCACATTCCTTGAGAAACAGATCAAGACTTTGGAAGAGGATCTCTCTGTCCTGGCCCATAAAGAGTACAAAAAACAGATGGACCTGCTTACTTCCATCAAAGGAATAGGCGTCACGCTTGCTGCTGCACTCATCATGGCCACTGGTGGCTTCACTTACTTTGATAATGCCAAGCAACTCACCCGTTATCTGGGCTTGTCGCCAAACTATCAACAGTCCGGTACGTCAGTCAATTTCAAAGGTCACATTAACCGCAATGGAGATATTTCTCTAAGAAGCCAGCTCTATGTTGCCGCTTTTGCATCTCTCAGATGCAACAAGGAATGCAGAGCTTGTTACGATCGATTGCGGTCTAACGGCAAGCCAGGAAAAGTCGCTGTCATTGCTGTTGCCAACAAGCTTGTCAGGCAGGCTTTTGCCGTCGTTACTCATGAGAAACCCTATGTCGATGGATATGTATCAACGTTGGGCTCTGCTGAGACCTCTTCGAGTGTTGAAGGATAATCTAATACCTGAAAACACCGAGGAGTTTGAGGGCGAGCAGCCCTCAAGGAATGGCTCGAATTGCTAAAGTTTGTTAACCATATTCATTTTTCTCATTATAGTTCAT
>CAUURC010000134.1:0-2913 GCA_963547405.1 uncultured Prevotella sp. | reverse complement strand
CTTTGCACCTTTCCTTCACGCTTTTCGGATGGCGTGTATCGGCTTATCGCTTTGTATTCCGCTGACGGTTTCATTGTGGTTGGAAGTTAAGAGTAAGCTACTTTGTAAATGGTTCACGCCATAAAGATAAGTTTTAAAATCGAAAGTTGCAAGCGATATGAGGAAAAAGTAACGCGATTCTCCTTTGTCCGTTCGCCGAAGTCAGCTTCCATATCGCCTTCATGTCTTTCATCATCATGCGTGCGCCTGTTGCGGAAGGGCTTTATAGTTGACCCACGATCAACCCCGAGACGGTCGTTAGAAAATCATGAAAAGCGGCAAGTCACAAATCAGTTGAGCCATGATCAAAATATTACCGCCGCGTGGCAATTCTGTTACCACACGGCGGTAAGACCATCGGTTTGTTTCTCCGGCGACAGCGGAGCATGGCCGGAGGTAAGCGTTTTGTAAATGGTTTATTCGGTCAAAGCGAAGTCGAGTTGTTTCTTTTCGAGATTAGCCTTTGCCACCTGAATACGAATGGGGTCGCCCAACTGGTACTTATGATGGCGGCGACGGCCCACAAGGCAGAAGTTGCGCTCATCGAACTCGTAGTAATCGTCGTCGAGGTCGCGCATCGGAATCATGCCTTCGCAGTGGTTTTCGTCGATTTCGGCATAGACGCCGTAGCTCGTGATGCCGCTGATATGGGCGTCGAACACCTGTCCGAGTTTGTCACTCATAAACTCCACCATCTTATATTTGATGGAATCACGCTCGGCGTTCTGGGCTATTTGTTCCATTTCAGAACAATGTTCGCACAGTTCCTCGCAATGTTTCTCGTTAGCCGACCGCCCTCCTTCGGCATAGCGCGTGAGCAGTCGGTGCACCATCGTGTCGGGATAGCGGCGGATGGGGCTGGTGAAATGGGTGTAATAGTCGAAGGCCAGACCGAAATGGCCGATGTTATGCGTGGTGTATTTGGCCTTCATCATGGCACGCAGGGCCACCGTCTGTATGAGTTTGCCCTCGCGCTTGCCCTCGCAGTCGTCCATCAGCTTGTTGATGCTGCGGGCCATGGCACCCTTCGTGCCGTCGGTTTTGACCTTATAGCCGAACTTTACGATAAACTGGCGTAGCGTTTCCATCTTCTGTGGGTCGGGATTATCGTGCACACGATAAGGCAAGGTCTTGGCTTTCTTGCCCTTTTTAACATGGCCTACGCTCTCGGCCACGGTGCGATTGGCCAGAAGCATAAACTCTTCGATGAGCTTGTTGGCGTCTTTCGAGCGTTTGAAGTAGCATCGTGTGGGCTTGCCTTTGTCGTCGATGTCGAAGTGGAGTTCCTCGCGGTCGAACTTTACCGCCCCATTTTTGAAGCGTTTGGCCCGCAATTGCTTGGCCAATCGGTCGAGAGTGATGAGTCGCAGGGCGTTTTCGCCCTTGTAACCGCCCTTTCCCGGTTTGGGCGCGGGCTCTCCCGTGCCGTCTGCCACGCCGTTGGCTTCGAGCAGTTGCTGCACATCCTCGTAGGCGTAGCGGCGGTTGCTGCGGATGATGGTATGCACAATGCGCGACGATTTCACGTTGGCCTCGTCGTCGAGCGTGAGGATGACGCTGTAGGCTAACTTATCTTCATCGGGGCGCAGCGAACAAACGAAGTTGCAGAGGTGTTCGGGGAGCATGGGAATGGTGCGGTCGACAAGGTAAATACTCGTGGCCCGCTTCACGGCTTCCTTATCAATGATGCTGCCCTCGGTCACGTAGTGGCTCACGTCGGCAATGTGGACGCCCACTTCGTAGAGCTTGGGGGCGGAGCGTTGGTTGCTTTTTTCTATGTCGATTTCCTTACCGTTGCCATCGAGAAAGCGAATGGAGAGGGCGTCGTCGAAATCCTTTGCGTCGTGTGGATCGATGGTGCAGGTGAATACTTCGCGAAAGTCCTCGCGCTCGGCCACATCCTTTGGCGTTATTTCGCCCGTAATCTTCTTGGCCGCTTCCTCCACGGCCTTGGGGTATTTATAGGGCAAATCGTATTGAGCAAGGATGGTATTCATCTCTACATCATTATCGCCCGTCTGTCCCAGTATGTCGATTACTTCGGCCACGGGGCTCTTGCGCTCTTCATCGGGCCACTGCGTGACGCGCACCACCGCCTTATCGTCGGTCTTACCTCCCTTTACCTTGCGGCGCGGAATGATGATATTGTGGGCCAAAACATCCGACTGGGGAATGAGATAAGCGATGTCTTTGTCTACCTTGAGCCTGCCGACGAAGGTGTCTTTCTTGCGTTCGAGAATCTCAATGACCTGCGCTTCCTTGATATGATTCATGCGTCGGGCCATGAACGAGAACCTAACGCGGTCGCCGGTCAACGCTCCCATCGAGTTGCGCTCCGATACGAAGATGGGTTTGTCGCTGTCTGTCGGCACCACAGCGTTCTTACCGTTGGCCTTGCGCTGGAAAATACCTTCCTGTACCTGCCCTCCGGTGTTCAGTTTGTAGGCGTTGTCCGACACCTTAGCCAGCGTATCGTCCCACGACAATTCCTCCATGATGTCGATGGCCTGCATCTTGAGCGGATGCGTGTTGAGTTTCAGAGTCCTGAATATTTCCTTGAACGTTAAGGTTTTGCCCGGCTGCGACGAGAAAAAATCAATCAGTTTCTCAGCCAGTTGCTTTTTGGTAAGGCGCTTTCCGGCCTTCTTTCCTTTTCCCATAACTATGTTGATTTAAATAAAATCTATATCTTTTACAAAGAAACTAATTTTTTATGGAATTAGTATCATAATTATATAAAAAGGTTGTTGAGTTGTGGGGGGGGGTGGTTGGGGGGGGGGGGGGGGGCCCGCCGGGGGGGGGGGGGGGGGCGGGGGGGGGGGTGAGGGCCGCGCAGGCGGGGTGGCAGAAGGCGGAAGGCGCGGGCCAGCGGCG
>CAUURC010000133.1:0-3115 GCA_963547405.1 uncultured Prevotella sp. | reverse complement strand
CTCAATTCTATCACTATATCTTTCCGCATTTCACTTTTTTGTAGTAACTTTGTACAACTATAATGTTATTTCTTTAACCACTTATCGAGCCACGAGAAGAAGGTGCGCTGCCAGAGAACTCCATTCTGTGGTTTCAATACCCAATGGTTTTCGTCAGGGAAGAGCAGAAGCTCGGCAGGAATACCATGCATGCGGGCTGCATTGAAAGCACCCATTCCTTGATTAGCATTGATTCGGTAGTCTTTTTCTCCATGAATCACAAGAATGGGAGTGTCCCAGTTGCCTACGAACTTATGGGGACTGTTTGCGTAAGTCTTTTTGGCATTTTCGCTGATATTCTTTTTCCAATACGCATCTTCGTATTCCCAGTTAGAGAACCATGCTTCTTCCGTATCTGTGTACATGCTCTCCAGATTGAAAGCTCCATCGTGGGAGATAAATGCTTTGAAACGTTTTTGATGATGGCCTGCCAAATAACATACGGAAAAACCTCCAAAGCTGGCTCCGACACATCCCAGTCGATCTTTATCGACAAAGGGAAGATTGGCCGCATCATCTATTGCAGAAAGGTAATCATCCATACACTGTCCGGTCCAGTCGCCGCTTACAGCCTCGTTCCACTCACTTCCAAATCCGGGCAAACCACGGCGGTTAGGTGCTACGATCACATAACCATGCGCAGCCATAATCTGGAAATTCCAGCGATAGCTCCAGAACTGGCTTACGGGACTTTGTGGCCCTCCTTCACAGAAAAGCAAGGTAGGATATTTCTTGTTGGCGTCAAAGTGAGGCGGCAGGATAAGCCATACAAGCTCTTCCTTGCCATCTGTCGTCTTGACCCATCGTTGCTGAATCTTACCCAATGCCAACTGGTCAAAAATATGTTTGTTCTCAAAAGTAATTTGAGTAACCGTTGATTTCTTGGCTGTTTTTGATGGTTTTAAGATATAAATGTCATCAGGAGCACTCATAGAGTGGCGTTTAACAACTAAATCTTTACCATTGCCTAATAGCCGAAGGCTGCCATAATCATTCCAGCCATCAGTCAATTGTAGAATCTCTCCGTTCAAATTGGTCTGATATACATTGATGCAGGCATGCCAACAGCCGAGAAAATATAGATTCTTACTGTTGCTTGCCCAAATATAGTCATCTACGTTTGAGTCGAAACGCTCTGTAACATAGCTCTTTTTGCCGGTTTGCAAATCCATGACACACAGTCGGTTGCGGTCGCTTTCGTAACCATTATGTTTCATGCTTTGCCATGCCAGATATTTACCATCGGGTGAGAATTTCGGGTTTACATCATAACCAACCAGATAATCCTCGCCTTGTGTGTTTACAATTTGATCTTTCATGGTATGTGTCGCGTCAATCTTGGGTTCAGTATAGTTGACTGGTTTACAAAGGTTGCGGCACTTACCGGTAGCTACTTCATACAGATAGATATCGGTATCGGTAGATATGGCATATTGTACTCCTTCTTTCTTGCGACTGGTATAGGCTATGAATTTGGAATCCTTGCTCCAGTCTATCTGTTCTATACCACCAAATGGGGCTACTGGAGCCTCAAAAGGTTCACCTGCCATGATATCTGTTGCCGTGCCGATTCCGGAATCATTGACATCTGCAATGAAAGGATGGGCTATCGTTTCTACGTAGTGATCCCAATGACGATAGTTCATGTCGGTGATCAGACGTCCTGTTGCTTTCGGGAGATCGGATGGATTCTGCTTGATAGTACCGTAGTAGGGGATACTCTTGATAAATACAACCTTCTTTCCGTCAGGAGAAAACTTGAAACCTTCTACTGTTCCTTTTGTGCGTGACAGCTGTTTACGATCTGTTCCATGAGGATTCATGCTCCAAATTTCGCCACCACGAATAAACGCGATCTTGCGGCCATTTTCTATCCAAGCTGCGTCACTTTCATTTTTACTGTCGGTCGTCAGTTGCTTTCTGTTTTTGCCGGAAGCATCCATCACATAGAGTATGGTGTGGCTGGCATTTGCTTTCACACTATAATATGACACTTGATAAATTATTGACTTTCCATCTGGCGAAGCGTTGACTTGCCCAATACGTCCCATGGCCCATAGGGCTTCTGGTGTCATAAGGTCGGAATTGAGCTTAATCTCATTTTTCTGAATCATAGTTTGTGCATTTACATTACTGCTGCAAATGCAAGCAGATAAAGCTAAAATAAAAAGTTTTTTATACATAATATTAGGTATAAGAAAATTAAAAATAGGTTAGGGGAATCCCTAACCTATGTTGGTAATTCTACAGTTCTTTTTTCTTTCTTTCCAGTTCTTTACGTTGGTTCTGCAGTTTCATTTGTTCTTCCTGCATGGCCTGTAGTCTGGCTGCCAAGCCTCCCAACTTCCTTTGTGGATTCTTTTGGTTCTCTTCATAGCGTGTTTCCAAAATCCGGAGTAACTTTTCGTCATTTGTAGTCTTGCGCAGTGCCCACATGATGGCTGCACTGAAGAACAGCGAAATGAAGTAATAGAAGTTTAGACCAGCGCTGTAATCATTGAACATGAAGAAGAACATAACCGGCATGAGATACATCATCCATTGCATCATTTTCATTTGTTCGGCCTGCTGACCAACCA
Organism: uncultured Prevotella sp.; assembly: GCA_963547405.1. GTDB lineage: Bacteria > Bacteroidota > Bacteroidia > Bacteroidales > Bacteroidaceae > Prevotella. The sequence goes on along the minus strand of CAUURC010000133.1, from coordinate 497 downwards.
TCTGGTCTTTCTGTTGGCGCATCGTCATCCATGAGTAAAGCACGTTGGCAATACAGAATAAAATACAGGTCAGACTTAAATGATCGCCAATCAACCAAATATTGGTATTCCATTCCCAAATGGGGTCAAAAGTACTGAGGTCTTTGATCCAAAGGAAACTCTCTCCGCGAAGCTGAATGGCATTAGGCACAAAGTTGAACATAGCAATCCAGATAGGCATCTGAATCAGCATAGGGAGACAACCGCTAAGTGGGCTGACACCGTATTTGCTGTATTCAGTCATCATAGCCTGTTGCTTTTGCATTTGGTCTTCAGGTTTGTTGAATTGTGCTGTTGCCGCATCAAGTTTCGGTTTCAACACTCTCATCTTAGCCGAACTCATATAGCTTTTCTTTACCATAGGATAGGTAATGAGCTTAAGCAATAGCGTAATGAGGATAAGAACAATGCCCATGTTGATATTCATTCCTGTCAGGAAGTCGAATACATAAATGGTG
>CAUURC010000132.1:0-3130 GCA_963547405.1 uncultured Prevotella sp. | reverse complement strand
GATATGAATTTGCTAAGGAATGTTTTATAAAAGGTAAATATACCAATGCCATAACGCTTTTGTCTGAATTAATCACTGTAGAAAAGGGTACCGAGAATGCTCAGGAAAGTCTTTATATGCTAGCTATGGCAAACTTTTATAATAAGGATTACGAAACAGCTGCTCAAACGTTTAAACGCTATTACCAATCTTACCCTCGAGGTGTTTATGCAGAAATGGCTCGTTATTTCGAAGGTCAAAGTCTATATTTAAGTACTCCAGAGCCTCGTTTGGACCAATCAGAAACAGTAAGTGCCATATCTGCTTTTCAAGAGTATCTTGATGCCTATCCTGATGCAAAACTCAAGAAAGAGGCACAACACTGTTTGTTTGAATTACAAGAAAAGCTTGTAGAGAAAGAACTCCATACTGCTCGTTTGTATTATGACCTTGGGCCATATTTTGGTAATTGCACAGAAGGAGGAAACAACTTCGAGGCTTGTATCGTTACGGCTCAAAATGCATTAAAAGATTATCCTTATACAGATAAACGTGAAGAGTTTTCCGCACTTATTATGAAGAGTAAGTATGAATTAGCTCGACAGAGTGTTGATGCAAAGAAGCTGCAGCGATATCAAGACGCAGAGGATGAATGTTATGGATTTATCAACCAATTTCCTGATTCTAAATTGCGTCCAACGGCAGAAAAGTATATTGCTCGGTGCAAGAATGTAACAGGAGAACAGCGTACAGACAATCAATAAATGAAATAAATTAAAATAACTCAATAAAAAAATATGGATTACAAAAAGTCTAAAGCCCAAGTTAACACAGTGACACGTAACATTATGGATCTCTGTGAGGAAACGGGCAACATTTATGAGACCGTTGCGATAATAGCAAAGCGCAGTAATCAGATTTCATTGGAAATCAAACAGGATTTGAATAAAAAACTGGCTGAATTTGCTTCTTATAATGATTCTTTAGAAGAGGTATTTGAAAATCGTGAACAGATTGAGATTTCACGCTATTATGAAAAATTACCGAAGCCAACACTTTTGGCAACTCAAGAGTTCCTTGATGGTAATGTTTATTGGCGTGATCCTTCCAAAGAAATAGAAGAAAATTAAGTGAGATGATCCAGCGGAAACAAACATTATATCTTTTCATTGCAGTCATCATCAGTATCATTAATCTCTTGTTGCCATTGGGAATGTTTGTACCTCAAGGCATGGGAGTTGCTTCGGTACTTTTCAATATCGGTATCAAAGACGCACAGGGGGCTGTTGATTTTGTAGCTAGCCCACTTTCAATATTGTTATCTGTCAACATAATATTATCAGTCTTTGCCATAGCACAGTATAAGAAGCGTATGTTTCAAGCCAAGTTATGCATATTGAGTATGTGTTTGTATATAACTTGGTATGCTTATTTGATATTCATATTGTTGCACGGCGTAAATATCAATGGTGATCTTCAAATGAATTTCAACGCATGCCTACCTTTAGTTGCGTTGATTCTAACATTCATGGCCCGCAAGGGAGTTTTGGCCGATGAGAAATTAATAAAGAGTATGGACAGAATAAGGTAGTCTGTCCATACTCTTTATTAATTTCTGGCTTGCTCGATTTCTTTCTCGTTCTTTCAATAAGCTTTATCGCAATTGTAACTTGATATTTACTTTTGCTTATAAGTTTTCATTCTTATGAAAAAGTTTGCATTTCTTCTCATCTTCTTCTGTTGTGGATTCAATGCTTCTGCACAGATGCGTTGGAACTCGGTATTTCAGTCTTATGTAGACCAATATAAGGATTTGGCTATTCAGGAGATGCTTCGTTATAACATTCCGGCCAGCATAACATTAGCTCAAGGGTTGTTTGAAAGTGCGGCTGGCAGAAGTGAATTATCCTTAAAAGGAAACAACCACTTTGGCATAAAATGTCATGGCTGGACCGGGCGTACCATCTATCATGATGACGATGAGCAAGGCGAGTGTTTTCGTGCCTATGATAATGTGTTAGAGAGTTTTGAAGATCATAGCAAGTTTTTGGCTCGACAGCAGCGCTATGCCCCGTTGTTTCAGTTAGATCGTTGTGACTATAGAGGGTGGGCCTATGGGCTTAAGGCATGTGGTTATGCCACTAACCCTCGTTATGCCGATCGCCTCATAGAAATTATTCAGTTATATCGACTTTACGAATACGACAAGGCCACACATTATGACAAATTCTTGGCCCATCATTCTGCCGTAGATAAACCCGTTGGCCGCAACCAGCTTCTTCATCCCATTTTTATTTATAATAAGAATTATTGCATTAAGGTCAGGCCGGGTGACACTTTTAAGGCTATAGGTGAGGAAATAGGTATTTCATACAAGAATATCGCCAAATATAATGAGCGTGACAAAGATGACCCATTGCTGGTTGGAGAAACCATTTATTTGAAAAAGAAGCAACGGCATGCAGAAAAGATGTACAAGCATAGGCCTCATATTGTTAAAGCAGGAGAAAGCATGTACACAATAGCTCAGTTCTATGGAATTAGACTGAAGAGTCTATATAAGATGAATCATCTCTCACCCGATTACGAAATACGGATTGGAGAGGTATTGCGTGTATATTAGAAAATACCGATTACTCTTCTCTCATGCCAAACAGGCAGGATTCCTTTCTTTGGGATTCTGCCTGTTTGGTTATTTTTGTTTTACTTAATCGCTCGAAAAAACGCTCTTATACCGTTCCAGACATTTAACAGACAATCATTTACATCAAAATTATTCTTTTTGCTTCACCGCATGATACCTTAACGCATAACACTCTGAAATAAGTTTACAAAAGGCCCCAAAAGCAAGCGTTATTTTAAAATAATTATACATCGGCTCGAAAAAAGCAATTCTACGGCATTTTATATATCTAACTGACAACCAATCATTTATACCAAAAACTTTTCTTTTTACTCCCCACATGAGTCCTCAAAGTATAGCTTTTACATGCTAATTGCAGCCCTTTTACCTTGCAAAAGGACAGCTTTTACACGCTAAAAGGGCTGCTTTTGCAACACGAGGGGACTGCTTTGGGAAAACAGCCGCGGCCCGGCCTGACTACAACGAAAAAACATTGTGAAGCCGAAGAGGCTTCATCCAACTTAAACT
>CAUURC010000131.1:0-3186 GCA_963547405.1 uncultured Prevotella sp. | reverse complement strand
AACTATCCAAATGCTTGGCTTATTTGCGACCAAAAAAATCCTGACGCAAAATAAATGAGCGGTTTGTACGAAAATTTCACAGTGAAAGAAAGCCCCACCCCCTCTCTGTTTCTTTCCTGTTGTGGTATAGGAAATCCGTTGTCTGCCTATGCCTATTTCCGGGTTGTATCGATACCGTGCGCTAAAGCCTTTTCTCGCAATGACAAAAATAAACGTCATGTCTTCGGCACATATCGAATATAACAGAATATCACAAAATACGGAGGCGTAGATTCAATGTTGTATTCGTGAATATTCGGTTATATTCGTGATACGTCGCAGATGCGTGGTACCCCTTTTCTTGCAACGATAACCAATCGAGTTATCACAAAAAAGCCGATTTGCTTGATAATTTAATAAAATACATATAATTTTGCACACAAACTTGAGTTAATAAAACATAATTATAAATCAATAAAGAGCAGCTAATTATAATTATTTCTATATTTATAATAAAGACATAGCCTACCTTTAGTTAGCAAGCAACATAACCAACTCAAATCATCAATATATGAAATCAAAACTATTTATTGCCTTAATGGCTCAACTCTTTGTGCTATTCCTTGCCGCGTGTGAAGCTGATTATGCAGACAAAGACGGAACCATCACTGATTTCAAAGTAGATTTTAAGTTACTGAACGACAAGGGTGAAGCTACATCGGTCTTCAAATATGGTGAAGACATCATATTCGACCTCACGATTACAAATCAGAGCAATTCCAGTGTTGAAGTGTCTACTTACCGAGATGCAGTGACCAATGAAAACACTTTTCGGGTTTATACGCAGAATGGCAAGGATATGGGACGCCCATGGGACGAGATTTGGGCAGAGTTTAACCTCCTATGGATTAAAAAACGTGAGTATCACCATTGGCGTTGCCATTGGATAGCAGACAATGATCGCACCTTTGTGAAAAAAGAATCAAGAAAACCACTTCCTGTGGGTGATTACGTGACTACGCTCTATGTCAAAACAACGAATGGTAAAACAGCCGATTACGTTAGAAAATTTAAAGTACAATAATGCAATAAAAATATTAGAGAGGTATTAACAGGTTCACAGGCCACTTCATCATCATGGGAGCGGCCTGTTGCAGAAGGCCTTAATCATCAACCCCGAGCCATCACTGCGCAGACAGTATGGCTCGGGGTTGATGTTTTAAGCAAGCATCGGGGCACTCGTTTGTGTCGTACCGATGGCAAATAATCTATCGAAACGCTTTATCTTTTCACGACCTTGCGCGTTGTTCCGTCGCTCATCTTGACGATGTTTAGGCCGGTTTGCGGCTCTTTCAGTCGTCGTCCGTCGACAGAATAGATAGCCTTCATGGTGGCGGCATGAGCGGTTTGCGCAATGCCTGTGGTGCCTTTTTTCGTGAAATAGCCTGTATTGGGATTCAACATCGTTTCGTTGCTGTTGCTTTCTGCGTATTCCACCGCACCCTTGAGCTTTACGCAACCATCGAATATGCTTTCGGTATAGTCACACGTCCACGCGTCATTGCTGTAAATCGTGGTCAGCGAAGAGCACCCCGAGAACATATAGCTCATGTCGGTTACGTTCGCTGTGTTGAAACTTGTGAGGTCGAGCGTAGTCAAAGCTTTACAATCGGCAAACATAAACGTCATGGTTGTTACGTTTGCCGTGCTGAAGTTTGAAACGTTCAATGGTGTCGGGGCTCTATGCAAACCGCCATTTGCCCAACCATGCGCTTTCGCCTGCGTAGATTTCGTTATATTCAGTGAGGCCAACGATAAGCAGTCGCTGAACATATAGCTCATGTCGGTTACGTTTCGCGTATCGAATTTACTTACATCGAGCCGGGTCAAGGCTTTGCAACCGGCGAACATGAAACTCATATTGGTTACTTTCTCCGTATTAAACCGCGTTACATCGAGCAGGGCCAGGGCTTTACACTCGTTGAACATGCGATCCATTTGGGTAACATTCCGCGTGTCGAACAGGGTTACATCAAGTTGCGACAGGGCTTTACATTCGTTGAACATACCGCTCATGTTGGTAACATTCCGCGTATCAAACCCGCTTACATCCAACTGATTCAGCACTTTGCAACCATAAAACATAGCCCCCATATTGGTTACCTCTGAGGTGTTGAGGTGCTCTATGCCCCTGATTTGCGTCAATGCTTCCAACTTAAAGAACCAATGAGCGGTCGTCTTAGGACGGAAATTCTTAAACGAAGCATCGAAAACGACGTGAGTAACCGTTGTATTCGCGTTTCGCCACGTTCCCGTCCAAGCCGGAGTAGGCACGGTCATGTGCTTCTCCTCGATGCCCCATTTGGTTCCCGCGCGCGACTCCTTTTGCGCATCGTAATAGAAAGTGAGCGTTTTTTCGTCGCCACTTTGTACGACATAAGCTTCCGGAGTTTGTGCCTGCGCGGATTGCGGCATAGCGAACAGCGTCATCGCCACGACGGCGAGGAGGAAAGAGAGTAAAATCTGTTTTCTCATATTTTTATTTTTAAATGTTTTCATCATGAAATGCGTGATAGATAGGATGGGAGAAAGAAGATTCGTAGGCCGTGGGTACACAATAGGTTGTGGCCTTCTCCGTAAGATTCAACCCGATGACAAGAAGCGTGTTTTGCACGTTTCCGTCCTGTTTTCTGTATCGTAAGTTTTTGCTTGTCGCTTGATACTCCGCAGGCGGCTTCTTCGTGGTTAGAAACTAAAGACAAACTACCCTGCAAAAATTGGCCGTAAAGATAAGCGTTTTCTATGAATGGTGCAAAGTATATAGGCAGAATTCGCCGATATCCGGATAGATTCGCAATGCGACATGAGCTGTAGGAGCGACCGATTGCCGTCTACCAAAGTTTTATTTTCATGTTTGTAAACGGCAGGGCGTGAGCCATTGCAAACATCGTAATACGGCTCACGCTCTAAAAATTAGCCCACCACGGCACAAGGAATGGGCTTTCGTTCACTGTGAAATTTTCGTACAAACCGCTCGTTTATTTTGCGTCAGGATTTTTTTTGTCGCAAATAAGCCAAGCATTTGGATAGTTGTCGAAATGCGGACAAGCAACTGATAACCAGTTACTTGTAAGAAACAGCCCGCTTTTTGTGCGTTAAAAACGGCCCAAAACACTGGAAAAACCGCCCCAAAGCAGCCCTTTTACC
>CAUURC010000130.1:0-3221 GCA_963547405.1 uncultured Prevotella sp. | reverse complement strand
TTCATACTAATAAAAAAAATAATATTAAATAATTTATAAATTGTGCATTATGAACTGCGGTGCAAATGTATTCTTTTTTATTGGAATATAGGAGACTTCACTGATTGCTACGCCAAGTTTTAACTTATTTTACATTAATCCAAAGCAAACCAAAGGCATTCCCATAGTGATATTGCCGATATTTATTATCTTTGTAACCACTATCAATTAGTTTATGAAAAAGAAAATACTGTCTTGGCTTGCATTACCTCTCATCTATTTAGGCGTAATTCTCATGGTAATATTTTACTTTACCGGACTCACCCACAATAATTATTTATTACCAATCCCACTTTTAAGCGTTATCATGGGTATTTTCTTTTTCGTTAGAAATGAGTTGTACAAAAGTGACTATTGAAAAGACAGCGCTTACCAATACCATACCAGCTTCTAACAGTTCCAAATGTATATCTGGAAAGAAAGATATTTCAAACACAACAGTCATCGCCAACAAAAACTGGAAGCCAAAAATCATCCCTACCCGTTTAGATATGCTATAGCGAAAATACATATTTAAATACAACAACACAAAAAACAGTTCCAACACGCCGGAAACAAACATACCTACACCAATTCCTTCCATACCTCCACGAAGGTAACCAACAATCATACTAAACAAAAGCACGCTAAAGCTAAAACCCTCCATCAGCAAGTAAACAATTGGTTTACAATGCGATAAGACAACATATTCAATTGCAAGTACAAGGCAACGGATATACATAGCCAACATTCCCCACCGCACCATTGGCACAGCTTCAAGGAAGTCATTACTATAAAACAAGGGTATAATAAAGGGAGCTGCCACCATAAAGAAAAGTAACATCGGTGCAACCACAAGCAACGTCACTTCAATCTGACGATTAACCACTTGGTTAAGCTGCCCTATCGGATTCTTTAACATCGAAAGACGTGGATAATAGTCCGTTTCCATCGAAGCAAAAAAAGCTCCCGCATAAGTCATGCACATCATGTAGCCCGCATTATAAATACCAACCACCCCCGCACCATCTTGAGCATTCAGAAAAGAACGAAACAACAAATCCGTTCCACTACCAAATACTCCTGCTACAACAAAAGCCGCTCCTAACTTCACCACGTCCATGTGATGACGAAGCAATCCGATATTTATTTTCCAAACAAAAGGCGCAACCCTTCTCGAAAAGCAAGAAACAACTACCAGATTCAGTAAAGCAGACAAAAGCAAAGAAGGAACTATCGCGTCAATGCCAAACAATACGTACAAAGGAACGGTCAACAACAAAGTCCCCAACGCCCCATAAACCGATGACCAAGCCAACTGCCTTAAATGTCCGGTACCTTTCAACACACAGAGTTCCCCACCGGCAAGAACCGTCATGGCCACAGCAGGCGCCAACATCAGCATGCTCAACACATGCCATGAATCCTGAAAAAGCCAAAAACTTAAAGGAAGAGACAACAAGGCCGCCATCACCAACCCGACCAATGCAGCCAAAAGGCTCCATTGCCTGACAACATCTACGGCTTCATTCTTTCTCCAATCACGCCCTGCACCGGCCACGAAACGAGTACCACTGACCGTAACACCCATTCCCGTTATATCAGACAACAATCTGACAGCTGAATTATAGAGCGAAAGCAGACCTACGCCCGCAGGCCCCAACAAAACGGCCACCAACTTATTCTTAACAATTCCCAACAGAATCGTTAATCCCTGTACGCTGCTAAAAACGCTGATATACTTAAATATATGCTTATATTCACCACGCATTTGTTATTCTACAAACCCTTTGGCCAAGCCTCCTCTACTCGTTTCCTTATATAAAGAAGGTATATCATGCCCCGTTTGCTTCATTACCTCTATCACACGATCAAACGATACACGATGCCGACCATCCGAGAAAGACGCGTATAATTGCGCGTCCAATGCTCTACAGGCCGCAAAAGCATTTCGTTCAATACACGGAATCTGCACAAGGCCACAAACCGGGTCACAAGTCATTCCCAAATGGTGTTCCAATCCCATTTCGGCGGCGTACTCTATCTGCGAGGGACTTCCTCCAAATAGTTGGCAAGAGGCAGCACTGGCCATAGCGCATGCCACACCGACTTCACCCTGGCAGCCTACTTCTGCTCCAGAGATAGACGCGTTTTGTTTTACAATATTACCAAATAAGCCCGCTGTAGCCAAGGCGTGTAATATTTTAATTTCACTGAAATTATGTCCTTTATACAGATGATAAAGCACAGCCGGAACCACTCCGCACGCACCACAGGTCGGTGCCGTAACGATATTACCACCCGAAGCGTTCTCTTCACTCACGGCCAACGCATAGGCATACACCATTCCTCTACTCTGAAGAGATGGTTTATAACCACACGCTTTAATATAATAGGTAGAAGCTTTGCGCGACAAGCCCAAAGGACCGGGCAACACACCCTCGTGATTGATGCCCCGCTCTACCGCAGACTTCATGATTCCCCACACCTCACGTAAATATTGCCATATCTCCGGCTGCTCACACATTTCGACATATTCCCAATAAGATCGCCCATGTTTATAACACCAAGCCATGATATCAGTAATTGTTGTCAGCGGATAAATGTCTTGATGCTTAAAAACACCCGTATCTTCCGTTCCCTCCGAGAGCGCTCCGCCTCCAACACTGTAGACTGTCCACTCTCCCATCAAGTTCCGACCTTCATCATAGGCCATAAACTTCATACCATTAGGATGGAATGGTAAAAACACTTGTGGTTGCCAATCAATTTCGACCTTTCCTATTGCACTGAGCGTATCAATAATGGCCACATCTGTCATGTGTCCTCGCCCTGTTGCGGCTAAGCTACCATAAAGCACAACCTTAAAGGAACTGGCTTTCTGATATTTACTCAAGAAAATCCGGGCTGCCTTTTGAGGCCCCATCGTATGACTACTCGAAGGTCCAATTCCTATTCTATATAATTCTGTCAGCGACTTCATTTCTGTATTTTTTCAGTAATCCCTTTATCAAAATATACGTTTGTTGTTTTACAAACTCTATGCGGTAGTATTTTTCACTTTATCCGCAAAACTCAGAAAGCCAGTGCTTTCCGTCTGCAAAATTACAGATAAATCTTCATAAAACAAGAAAGTCTTCCATAACATTGACGTGTACTGAATAAGTTGACAGTTTCCCAACACTAAAAAAGTCATGGTAAAG
>CAUURC010000129.1:0-3233 GCA_963547405.1 uncultured Prevotella sp. | reverse complement strand
GGCTTGCTTTCCAATTATTGGGCTGGAATAATCGAGGGAAGCCAAGCATCAATATCGATAATTTCTACATAACAGGAATAGATAGAAGAGTGATCAAGACAAACAGAATGCCTCTGTCTAATGAAGATCATTATGATATTAGTTTGTCTTATGAAAAAGAGTTCCGGAATGTGCGAAAATTTAATCTGTCATTAAACTATATATCACACAGCAATAATTCAAACGAAAAAATAACAGAAGTATACTCGCAAGATAATATATTCAATCATAAATATGAATTTACTGGGAGAAATAAGGTGTTTGAATGTCAGTCTAATTATAGTTTTCTGATAGAAAAAGTAGGGATGGGATTGACTATGGGGACTAAAATCTCCCATGTGTCAAATAATTCCGATAGTCGTTTCTTGAAAAATAACATTTCCTGGGACAATAACTTTACATACAAATACGGATTTAAGGAGTCTGTTTCCGCCTTTTTTTTCAACATAGAGAAAAGGATTAACAATATAGATGCTCTTGTCGGATTAAGAATGGAAAACACTTATTTCAATGGAAATCATGAGTATTCGCAAGTAATAGACACTACGTATATCCATTTCTTTCCCTCTTTATTGATAAGCTGGCCAGTAGATAAGAATAGTATGGCGAATTTTAATTATACAAGAAAAATCAGTAGACCATCATTCCAAAACCTAAGCCCTAATATTAGATATGATAATGTTTTCTTCTATAGACAGGGGAACCCCTATTTGTTGCCTACCATTACCGACGATATTTCTCTATCCTATTCTTTTAAGTCAATTCGATTAAATGCTGGTTATAGACGTAAAAAAAATGCAACTATTTATGATTACTATCAAGATAGTAATCGTAAAGATGTTACTGTTGTCAAACTAAGCAACCATAAATCAATATCATTTATGTATATCAGTACGTTTTATCTATTCAAATCCAAGAATTTCACTTCATCAAATAGTTTTGTTTTCACCAAGCCATTTGCCAAGATAAGATTTAATGCCAGAAGCATCAAACTGGTTCGTCCTGCGTATTATATTAAAACATCTAATGATTTTACTATATCAAAGAACATTTCCCTTTATATTGATTTCCTATATAATGACCTTGGAGAAACTCTATTGGAGAAAAAAGATGGTATCTACAACCTTTCTGTTGGAATATCCGGTAGTTTCTTTGACAAAAAGCTATCTCTCAATATTACTGCAAACGATATTCTAAACACTTATAGATTTAAAGATTACAGATATTATAGCATCTATAATGTGATTCATGAATACGTCCCGGACAATACTTATGCACAGATCAATATTCGTTATAATTTTTCAGTTGGAAAGTCGAGGCGATTTAAGGTTCAAAACAACAATTCTAATACAATTAGAAGATTATGAGAACAGGAGCACCTATTTGTATAGTATTCGGAAGACATGAATGAAGACATGAATAACGTACATCTCTATCGCTATACGGATATGGATCGACGCAGCGTAACCCTCTCCGTCAGCTACAACTTCAACGCCGTGAAGAGCAAGTACAAAGGCGAGCAGGCCTCGGGCGAGGCAGACAGGTTGTGAGGCGTATCTTCCCTTTCACCAAGCAACCCGATGCGATGGACTGCGGGCCGGCGTGCCTTGCGATGATTGCAGAGCATTACGGAAAGCATTATTCGCTGGAACATCTCAGAGAGCAGTGTTTTATTGGCCGTGATGGCGTGTCGCTGCTGGGCATCAGTAAGGCGGCTGAAAAAATCGGACTGAGGAGCGTGGGCGGCAGGCTTACGTTTGACGACCTCATCGAAAAGGCTCCGCTTCCCTGCATTGCGCATTGGAACCAAAACCACTTCGTCGTGGTCTACGCCGTCCGCAAAAGGCGCAAGGCCTGCGAAGTCTTTGTGGCCGACCCGGGGAAAGGCCTTATCACCTACTCACGCGAAGAATTTTGCAAGCATTGGGTCAGTACGCGGTCGGGAGGGGAAGAGAAGGGCATTGCGCTGCTGCTCGAACCCACCCGCCTCTTTTACGAACGGGAGGGCGACTTGAAACCCGCAGAAAATCGTGTCCGTTTCCTCTGGAAATACCTCGCCCGATACAGACGCTTCTTTGCGCAGCTCATCCTCGGCCTCTTCATCGGCAGCCTGCTGCAACTCATCTTTCCTTTCCTCACGCAGGCGCTCGTAGACACGGGGATACGCGGCAAAGACATCGCTTTCGTCTGGCTGGTGCTCATCGCAGAGATGGTATTGCTGTTCAGTCGCACGGCTATTGATTTCATCCGCAGGAAAATTCTCTTGCACATCAGCATCCGCATCAACATCTCGCTCATTTCCGACTTTTTCATCAAGCTGATGAAGCTCCCTATGAAGTTCTTCGACACGAAGCTCACCGGCGACCTCTTGCAACGCATCGAAGACCACCGACGCATCGAAAACTTCCTCACCAACCAAACCATCAGCATCATCTTCTCCGTCTTCACCTTCCTCATCTTCTCCGTTGTCCTGTTCATTTACAACGTGCCCATCTTCCTCATTTTTATGGCCGGAAGCATCGCTTACGGCGTGTGGATACGCATCTTCCTAAAAAAGCGGCGCGTGTTGGACTACCGGATGTTTGAGCAGCAGGGCATCAACCGCAACGTCGTCTATCAACTCATCACCGGGATGCAGGAGATTAAACTGCAAGGCTGCGAACAACGCAAGCGATGGGAGTGGGAAGACGTGCAGGCCGATCTCTTCGACGTGAACATGCAATCCCTTACGCTGAGACAAAACCAAGAGGCCGGCGCGTTGTGCATCAACGAACTGAAGAACATCCTCATCACCGTGCTGGCCGCCGCGGCCGTCATTGACGGCAGCCTCACCCTTGGGATGATGCTCTCGATTCAATACATCATCGGCCAACTCAACAGCCCTGTCGAACAGCTGATGGGATTCATATATCAATGGCAGGACGTGAGCATCAGCCTCGACCGCATGAACGAGATCCACACCCGGAAGAACGAAGAAGACGCCGACCGCACCGTCGCCGCGCTGCCGGGCGGAAAAAAGGACATCCGCATCCGCAATCTGTGCTTCAAATACGACGGCGCGCGTCCGGATTATGTGCTGAACAATATCGACCTCGTTATCCCCGAAGGCAAGGTCACGGCCATCGTGGGCGCAAGCGGCAGCGGTAAGACCACGTTGGTTAAACTCCTGCTTGGATTCTATGAACCGTTGAAAG
>CAUURC010000128.1:0-3404 GCA_963547405.1 uncultured Prevotella sp. | reverse complement strand
ATTTGTTTCGTAATTAATGAACTAAATGAGACTGGCTGATTCGTGTGCGCTTATGTACGTTGATATCAAGTTACCTATCTCGTAATCAAAATCATTTTTCGTTGTAAACGCAAATGCAACGCAAGTATTTGCGTTGCATTTGCGTTAAGCATAACCTCACTTATCTGAGGTAGTTTTTATATTTTACAAAGCTTCTATTCAAGCCCAAGCGCTTCTCGCATTTGAGTCGCGTACAGAGAGGCCTTATTGCCATAAATAACCTGCACACCGCCACTCACATGAACAATACCATGCGCTCCTAAGGCTTTGGTAAATACCTCGTCCTCATCAACCTTTGCCGTATCAGTAAGCGCTATCCGAAGGCGTGTAAAACATACGTCAACGTCTTTAATATTTCCAGCGCCACCAACAGCCTCAATGATTTCCGGGATTCTCGCTGCAATTTCATCTGACTGAGTGGAAGATGCACCCTGCTTTTCTTGCGATTTAGAATTCTCCGAGATAATCGTCGCGCTTGAATCGTCTTCCTCGACAGAGCGGCCCGGTGTCTTCAAATCAAGCTTCTTGATAAGTGTCTTGAAAATGAAGAAGTAAGACAGAAAATAAAGAGGTCCCAGCACCAAAATAACCTGCCAGTTTGAACCTTTATCCGCACCCAAGATACCGTTGAAGATAAATGAAAGGAAGGGTCCGCCGAAGGCAGTCGAACCTGCAACGTTGAAATTGAGTACATACGTCAGAGCATATGCAAGACCCGCAAACACTGCGTGCACCGCATACAAAACAGGAGCCACAAAGAGGAATGCATACTCCACCGGCTCGGTAATACCCATGAAAACACAGGGAATCAGGATCGCTACCATAAGCGTCGCAATCTTCTTTTTGTTTTTAGGCAAAGAAGTCTTATAAAAGGCCAGTGCCGCTCCTGGCAGACCAAATATTGCGAAAATAACCTTTCCGTTCATCACAAACCGGCTCACTTCAATGTCAAAAGGCATTCCCGGCGTATTAAGGATTGCATTGTAGAGATTTACGGCGCCGGTCACTACATTACCGTCAATAGTCTGGCTTCCTCCAAGCGAAGTAAACATAAACGGCAGGTAAACGAAGTGATGCAGACCAAAGGGAAGAAGCAATCTTTCGCCGGCACCATAAACAAAGCCTCCGAGAACTCCGGTGCTGCGAATAAACTCACTCATCGCCGTCAGAGCAGACTGAATTGGAGGAAAAACTACGGACATCAACAAACCCATAATACTGCAGGAAAATAGCGTTATTGCAGGAATGAAACGCGTCCCGTTGAAGATGGAAAGGACAGGCGGAAGCTCGATTTTATAGAACCTGTTATGAAGGTATGCAACGAGAAGACCTACTGCCAGACCGCCAATAACGCCCGTGTCAAGAGTAATGATGCCAAGGATTGATGCCTGCCCTGTAACTAAGTTCTTAGGATCAATGGTGCCTATTTTGGTAAGAAACGTGCCCATGACCGCATTCATGGTCATATAACCCAAAAACCCACAGAGTGCTGCAGTTGCCTTTTCAGACTTTGCAAATCCATAGGCCACGCATATGGCGAAGATGATTGGGATATTGCCCATAACAATATTTCCCGCAACTTTGCAGATTGAGAAGAAAATACTAACTGCCGGCAATCCCAGCCAAGGAGCAATCTTAAGCAAAGACGAGCTTGTGAATGCATTACCCAGGCCAACAAGAATGCCCGCAACAGGAAGAATCAATACCGGCGTCATCAACACCTTGCCAAGACGCTGGAACTTTCCTAAAAGCTCCGCTTTTTCCATAACGAATCCTCTCCAATAACCACCCGAAACCGAGCCAACCGTAAATATGTGACTTACTTCAACTCAGGCCAATAGTCCTTATTGGCCTCAATCAACTTATCAAGGACTTTTCGAGCCTCTTTACCGTCATTAACAAGTCTGTTGAGCGTTAGTGCCTGAAGTGCCTTCTCATATGAGTGCTCAAAATAGGCTTCTATTGCCAAACGCTCGTAGGAATACTGATTGACCATAAGAGCGTGATAGAATGTGCCGATTTCACCAACCGCATATGGCTGAGGTCCGTTTACCCCAACGCTTGCTGCCACTTCGACCATCGCATCGCCAGGCATATCTTTAATGATCCCGTCGTTTTTGACCATTACGATAAACGTCTGGCTGGTGTTTCTATAAATTGCAGAAGAAACCTCTATGATCATGTCGCCATGGGCATCGTTTTGTACGACGGATGAGTTCTTTGCCGTTCCTACTTCAATTACGCGGCGGCACTCTTCAAACACACGCTTTTCTCGCCCATTAATGACCTCGTCACTGCGCGTATAGTTCGGATCAAGATGCGCCAACTTATAGTTCGGATAGAAATAATATTGAAGATAGGTATTTGGAAGATAATCCGGATAATCTTCAAGCATATCGGCCACTACGGCATAGGTATCCAGCCAAGATTGATCGCGCTGCTCCGCGTCTGCAGGTTTGAAACCATTCTTTTTCACATAGTCTTTAATAACCGGAACAAGGTCTTTTCCTTCACGATCATACAGGTGCGTAAACCATCCAAAGTGGTTGAGTCCAAAATAGACCGGTTCAAATTCTCTTGAATCACGACCCAGGAGCCTCCCGTAAGAGCGGAGAAGATTGACCGGCTGATCACAAATATTGAGAATCCGCTTTTCATTTGGAAATGCCTTAGCTAAACCATAAGCGACAAGAGCTGCAGGATTGGTGTAGTTGATAATCCATGCTTTTGGACTACGTGCTCGAACATCATTCACGATTTCAATCATGTCCGTCATTGAACGAATGCCATATGCCATCCCGCCCGCACCGACGGTCTCCTGTCCAATAAGCCCCATGTGCAGAGGAATCTTTTCGTCTTTGTCGCGCATAGCATAGCCACCGGTTCGGATCTGGCAAAGCACGAAGTCAACGTCGTTGTAAGCAATGTCCTTGTCGGTGGTGTAGTCAAAGCAAACTCCCGGAGCTTCTTCTTTAAAAAGGATCTTTCCGAACTCGCCCAATGGTTTTTGACGTTCCTCATCGATATCGTACATAACGACGCGATTAAGCGGGAAAATATCCTGATGCTTGGTAAGTGATTTCAAGATACCGGGGCACCACGTTGAGCCTCCACCAACAATAACGACATTAAGTTTTTCCTTCACCAGAACCACTACCTCTCTCAAGATTCGAAAGCTCGCGCTATCTTTGACATATCAATAGTTGTATTGCATACAGTGAGAAGAATCTTGACTCAGGGCAATTTTCAGCTGGTTTAAACTCAGATTTACACGATACACAATAGCGTGTAAATCAACACATGGATACAATGGTATGGACAAACTAAGGAGGGGCTATGGATTTTTATAAAGCGGTGGCAGACAA
>CAUURC010000127.1:0-3404 GCA_963547405.1 uncultured Prevotella sp. | reverse complement strand
CTGTGCACGTAATCTTCTGCGTCGTGTGGCACATCATAATTGATGACCATAGTTATATCATCAATATCAATTCCGCGAGCAACGATGTCTGTAGCTACCAATACGTCAAGCTGCCCGCTTTTAAACTTAAACATTATGTCATCCCGTTGAGCTTGATCCAAGTCTGAGTGCATTTCACCGCAATTGATATTTTTCTTTTGGAGAGCACCATTAACCTGTTTTACTTTCTGTTTGCTACCACAAAAAATGATAACACGTTTCAAATCTCCACTCTTGAAGATGTCTTTGATGATGCCCAGTTTCTGGGTCTCATAGCAGACATATCCTTTCTGTTGAATTTTTTCAGCAGGCTTGCTGACAGCAAGTTTAATTTCAACAGGATCCTTTAACAAGGTCTTCGCCAAGTCCTCTATCTTTGGAGGCATGGTAGCAGAGAACATGATTGTTTGACATGTCTTGGGCAGTTTGGCTGCTATTTTCATGATATCCTCAGAAAAACCCATATCGAGCATGCGGTCTGCTTCGTCTAGTACGAAAAACGACACTTTGCTCATGTCTACATTTCCAAGGCTCATGTGGGAGATAAATCGACCGGGTGTCGCAATCACGACATCTGCTCCAAGTTGTAGGCTTTTTAGTTCTTGGTCATATCTGTTGCCATCGTTTCCTCCATATACAGCCACACTACTTACTCCATTTAGATAATATCCAAATCCTTGCATCGCTTGGTCAATTTGTTGTGCCAACTCACGTGTCGGACCCATGATGACACAGTTAATAGCCGCTTTAGGATAATCACCATCGTCAAGCTTGCTCAGAATAGGTAGTAGGTAGGCGGCTGTTTTTCCTGTTCCCGTTTGAGCTACGCCTAAGACATCGTTGCCTTTTAAGATTTCTGGAATACATTTCTCCTGTATGGGAGTACAGATAGAAAATCGCATAGCGTATAATGCGTCAAGCACATTGTCATTTAAATCTAATTCGTCAAAATACATATTTTTTAATTTTGTTATAGAAATTGTTTTGCATTTGTCTATGCAGAATAACGTTGTCTGCTACAATTTCTTATTGTTAATATTTAATTTGCTACTTAGGTATGTTAGTTGGGAGCCTGCCTATAGCAGAAATAGGCAACAATGGCAAAGATAGCATTGGGCATCCAGGCGGCCAGCATCGGTGGCGCTCCTGCATTGATGGCAAACGTGGCCGACACCGTTTGCAGCATGATGTAGATAAAACTCAGGGCTAAGCCCACTCCTAAGTATAGCCCCATGCCTCCTTTTCGCTTTTTTGAAGAGAGTGATAGACCGATGATTGTCAGAATGAATGATGCGAAACTGGATGCTATACGTTTGTGGTATTCAACCTGATATTGGACGACATGTACGGAGCCTCTGTCTATCTGTTTTGAAATATAGTCGCTTAGTTCAGGACTGGTAAATGTTTCTTGCTGCCCTTTGGAATATACGAGATCTGTTGGCTCCATAAGAATCAATGTATCTTTGGAAACACCCGATGTGATATATTCCCGCAGTCCTTTAAGTTCACGTATTTTCCAGTTGTTAGCCTTCCAGTGATATTTGGAATCTGCAATGGTGTCGTATTGTATTTCCATGGCGGTCATATGGCTGACTAACTTCTTATTTTCAAACTTGTCCAATGAGAATCCATAGCCTTTCTTCATATTGTTGTCATAATGCTGAATATAGGCTATTGTGCCTTTTGCTACTTGAAGCTGTACATTGTCGGCTGCAGTATTTTTCCTCCTATTCTTATACATGGATTCAAAATTCTGTTTGATGACGGTCCCATGCGGAATGACAAATGCGCTGAGATAGAATGAAAGAACGGAAATCAGTATGCACGAAATCATATAAGGCCTCATGAGTCTTTTAAATGACACGCCTGCAGCCAACATGGAAATGATTTCTGAATTGCCGGCTAACTTTGATGTAAAGAAAATAACAGCAATAAAGACGAACAATGGGCTGAACAAGTTGGCAAAATAGGGAACGAAATTGAGGTAATAATCTACAACAATAGCTTGGAGCGGAGCGTGATACTCTGTAAATTTTGCCAGATTTTCATTGATATCAAATACAATTGATATACTGATAATCAGGAGTATGGAATAGATATAGGTTCCGATAAACTTCTTGATGATGTACCAATCCAGCCGTTTAATATAACGAAAAGGATTGATATATTTCATCCATTCCATTTTTTTGCCTAACCATTGTAGGCCCCGTCTCAGCCAACCGGTGTAGTTGTAAAGGATGCGAAAGAGCCGATGAAGCCATGCGGGGTGAAGCGAAATATATATCATCACCCTGTAGAATCTGTAGTGTTTTTTGATCTGCTGCAATGATTTCATACGTTCGTCTTTAGATTCTTTGACCGAGCTGATTGATGATAGAGGCTTTCCATTGTAGGAAATCACCGGCTTCTATGTGCTGCCGTGCATCTGTAACCAAGCGTAAATAGAATGTCAGGTTGTGGATGCTGGCTATCTGCATGGCCAGAAATTCCTGCGCTTTGAAAAGATGGTGTAAATAGGCTTTCGTGTAAACCAAATCTGTTTCACAACCATCCGGATCAATGGGAGAGAAGTCCATTTCCCATTTCTTGTTGCGCATATTCATCGTTCCATTGTAGGTAAAGAGCATCGCATTACGACCATTTCGTGTCGGCATGACACAATCGAACATATCAACACCTCGCTCGATTGCTTCCAGAATATTTTGAGGCGTTCCGACCCCCATGAGATAGCGTGGTTTGTCTTTCGGAAGAATCTCGTTGACTACCTCAATCATATCATACATTACTTCTGTTGGTTCCCCCACGGCCAAGCCACCAATCGCATTGCCGTCTGCCCCTTTGTCTGCTACAAATTTTGCGGCTTCTTGGCGTAAATCCTTGAAGGTACAACCCTGTACGATAGGGAAGAGACTTTGCTGATAGCCATATAAGGGCTCTGTCTCTTGACATCGTTTGATGCAGCGATCCAACCAACGCTGTGTCAATTGCAGACTTTTTTTGGCATAATTATAATCACTCTGACCGGGAGGACATTCGTCAAAAGCCATCATGATATCTGCTCCGATGATTCGTTCGGTATCCATTACGTTTTCAGGGGTGAAAAAGTGTTTCGAACCATCAATATGAGAACGAAACTCGCATCCTTCTTCTTTCAACTTCCTGATACCAGAAAGGGAAAATACTTGAAAACCGCCACTATCAGTAAGTATCGGGCGATCCCAACCATTAAACTTATGCAGTCCGCCGGCTGTTCGCAGCACTTCCTGTCCCGGGCGCAGATACAAATGATAAGTATTTCCAAGTATAATCTGCGCATTAATTTGTTGACGTAATTCGCTGAAATGGACTCCCTTGACGGTTCCACA
>CAUURC010000126.1:0-3438 GCA_963547405.1 uncultured Prevotella sp. | reverse complement strand
GCGCATTAATTTGTTGACGTAATTCGCTGAAATGGACTCCCTTGACGGTTCCACATGTGCCTACGGGCATAAAGATAGGAGTCTTTATTTGGCCGTGGTCTGTAGTGATGATTCCCGTTCTGGCATCACTGGCTGAATCTGTATGCTGGAGCTCAAATTTCATGTTTCTTTTCCTTTGTTTCTTCAGGAATTGTTAAATCGATCGGATTTTTTACTTTCTCATCTGTCAATGCAAAATCCCAAACGTCCTGTACATTTTCAACATAGTGAAACACTACGCCCTTGCGATAGGTTTCCGGAATTTCTTCTACGTCTTTCTTGTTATTCTTGCATAGGACGATGTCTGTAATGCCGGCTCTTTTGGCTGCCAGAATCTTTTCTTTGATGCCACCAACCGGTAATACTTTTCCACGGAGTGTAATTTCACCGGTCATGGCTGTATTTTTACGAACTTTGCGCTGTGTCAGTGCCGAAGCAATACTGGTCGCAATAGTTATACCGGCCGAAGGGCCGTCTTTAGGCGTCGCTCCCTCTGGAACATGGATATGAATATTCCAGTTTTCAAATATTCGGTAGTCTATACCTAATTTATCAATGTGAGCTTTTACATATTCCAATGCAATGACTGCACTCTCTTTCATTACGTCGCCCAAATTGCCGGTCAATGTAAGTTTACCACTCTTGCCTTTACTAAGACTTGTTTCTATAAACAGAATCTCTCCACCAACCGTCGTCCAGGCTAAACCTGTAACAACACCTGCATAATCATTGCCTTGATAAATATCCCGATAGAATGGTGGATTACCCAGCAATGATTCGATTTCTGTCGGGGTGATGGTTGACGTTTTTAGTTCGCCATCCATTTTCTTGAGGAAAGCAAGCTTGCGCAGAGCTTTATTGATCTGCTTTTCCAATTGTCGTACACCGCTTTCACGTGTGTACTGCTCAATGATTTTCTCTAAAGCCTGTTTGGTAAATTTGACTTTTTCCGTCTCGTTGTCAAGACCTGTATTCTTAATTTCCTTTGGTACGAGGTGACGTTTGGCAATTTCAAGTTTTTCCTCTGTAATATATCCGCTTACCTCTATAATCTCCATACGATCGAGCAAAGGACGGGGAATATTGCCTAAGTCGTTAGCTGTGGCGATGAAAAGCACTTTCGACAAGTCATAATCTACATCTAAGAAGTTATCATGGAATGCGTTGTTCTGTTCCGGATCCAAAACTTCAAGCAATGCCGAAGAGGGATCGCCGTTGATTGTGTTTTGAGCGACTTTGTCGATTTCGTCCAGAATAAAAACAGGATTGCTTGTTCCTGCTTTCAGAACACTTTTGATGATTCGGCCAGGCATGGCTCCGATATATGTTCTACGATGGCCTCTGATTTCAGATTCATCGTGCAGTCCGCCCAAGGAAATTCTGACATACTTACGTTTGAGTGCTTCGGCCACACTTTTGCCAAGGCTGGTCTTACCCACTCCAGGAGGGCCGTATAAACAGATGATGGGAGATTTCAAGTCGCCACGCAGACTTAAAACAGCAATGTATTCCAGAATACGCTCTTTCACCTTTTCCATGCCGTAGTGGTCATGGTCAAGGATATGTTTAGCGCGTTTTAAGCTTAGGTCGTCTTTTGAGTATTCACCCCATGGCAGACTGACCAAGTTTTGAAGGTAGTTTACCTGTGTGCTGTATTCCGGACTTTGTGGGTTGAACAAGTCCAGTTTCTCGAGCTCCTTGCGGAATACCTGTTCAATCTCAGTCGGCCATTTCTTACCTTTTGCTTTCTCTTCGAGTTCTATTTTCTCAGAGGTTCCGTTTCCATTGCCCAGTTCCTCTTTGATATTCTTGATTTGCTGCTGGAGGAAGTACTCACGCTGCTGCTCGTCCAGATCTTCCCGGGTCTTTGAGCGAATATCTTTCTTGATTTCTACATATTGTTGTTCCCGATGCAGGGCTTTCAGTGTTTCGTAAATACGCTCAAGTATCGTATTCTGTCGTAGCATTTTAAATTTGTCTTTGACAGAAAACGGCAGATTGCAGCAGATGTAGTTCACCTTGATGAGTTTTTGCGAAATGCTGTCGAGAGAGTACTGCAACTCGTTGGGAATCTCATCGTTGTCAGAGATATATTGACTGGTAGAGGCAAGCAAGTCCTTATAAGCGGTCTTGCAAATCTTGTTATCTATTGCCACATTCTCCTCGGGAGCCGGATAGACGGATCCGGACAAGAAAGGATGTTCTTGTACCAAATCGTGAAGTTCGCACCGCCCCAGTCCCTGTACAATGGCTGTCACCTGTTGGTTGGGACCGGGCATATCAATCACCTTGATCAGCCTTGCAAAAACGCCAATTGGATAAAGGTCGCTAAAGGCCGGACTGCCGACATTTTCTTCCTTTTGTGAGAAGATGGCAAAGTTAGCAGGGTGGTGTGATAGATGTTCCAGAAGGTTGAGACTGGCTTCTCTTCCAATCAGAATCGGGGTCATCACCCCCGGAAACAAAACGATATTTCTTGTTGCGAGAATAGGAAGCACCCCTCCTTTTTCTTCATTAAACAGACTTGTGATGTCGCCCTCAAATTCAGCGATCATCTGTATAGTAGCATTACTTTTGTTACTCATTTTATATTTAAAATATAAATCTATATATAATGCAGCAAAGTTACATAAAATAGCCGTAATATCCGCATAAATTTGGAAGTTTAACGCAATGCTTCCTGATTGCGAAGGGCGCCTGCCGTCTTTCGGCGTGTCAATTCAAGCTATCTATAAGTTCAATGGCTTTGTGCATGTCAGATGGGCGCGGGATTCCTTTCGTCAAGATATTGCCTTTCCGGTCTATGATGATAAATGTAGGAAAGCCTTTGAAGAAATCCGCATATAAGCCTGTAAACAGGTCGGAAGCAAATGTGTCAAAGAAATAGTTCTCCCCACCATCGAAGTCTTTAACCGCAATGGTTTGCCAGTCCTTGAAGTCGGAACTGAGGCAGAGGTATGCAAACATCACATCTTTGCCCTTGTAAGTTTTGCGAAGTGTTTTTGCCGCGGGTATTTCCGCTCTGCACGGGCCGCACCAAGTAGCATATATATCTATATAGATGACCTTGCCTTTTGCCCTTTTCTTCAGAACTTCAAAAATGTCTATATTGGAAAGTTTTTCTACATCGCCTTTGGCGTTAAGGTATGCGATACCTTCAATGGGCTTTAGTGGACGAATGTTGATACTTGATCTTTTAGCGATCTCTTCCTTTATTCGCTTAGTAAAATAGGCATTGCTGAATAAATCAAACACCATGTCATCAATGTTCATGGCAATTGTATCGGCAGAATCGACATATCGTTTCAAGAATGAAAAAAGGATATAGTCGCGTGATATGGATTGCGGCATTTTACTAATTGCTTTCAAAAGAATATCGAATTTGTTTTTTGTATTATT
>CAUURC010000125.1:0-3527 GCA_963547405.1 uncultured Prevotella sp. | reverse complement strand
CCGAGCGTACACGTCGAGAGGCTCTGTGTCTCTCCGCGAGTGAAAATCGCACTGCCGTGAGGCATTGGAAGGGGACTAACTTCGCACCAGATAGGACGGATCTCATCCGTTTTGCGACCGTCAAGACGCTTGCCCTCGTCAAGAATATACCTCCGCATCGCATTGCGCAGCACGTCATCATAATAGCGTGCAGCCTCGGCGTGCTTCTCTTCCAGGTCATCGGCAGAGAGATCCGTATGTGCTGCGTCATACTTTTCAAGAAAATCGGCAATGATTTGATCAAAGGCGTCGTGCCGTTCTTGTTTAGGCAACGCCTGTTTCGTTATGTCGTAAACGGGCTGATAAAGCTCATCGGCGATCTGTTTGCGCAGTTCTTCGTCGTTGATCTCGTGATCATACGTCCGCTTGACGTCCTTACCCAACTCCTTCGAAAGAGCCGTCTGCAATTCGCACATCGGCTTGATAGCAGCCATTGCAGCTTTCAAGGCACCGATCATATCTTGCTCCGAAACTTCTTTCATCTCTCCTTCGACCATCATAATATTCTCGGCCGAAGCACCAACCATAATATCCATATCCGCATCTTCCATCTGTTCGAAAGTAGGATTGATGACATACTCGCCATTGATACGAGCTACACGAACTTCGGAAATAGGACATTCAAAAGGTATATCTGATACGGCCATCGCGGCGGAAGCAGCGAAACCCGCAAGGGCATCAGGCTGATCGACACCGTCGGCCGACAAAAGCATCACGTTGACAAATACTTCTGCGTGGTAGTTTGATGGGAAAAGCGGCCGCAAAACGCGGTCAACCAGCCGAGAAGTCAATATCTCGTTGTCGCCGGCTTTGCCTTCGCGCTTGGTGAATCCGCCAGGGAAACGTCCTGCTGCGGCGTATTGCTCGCGGTAATCAACCTGCAAAGGCATAAAGTCTGTGCCGGGAACTGCATCCTTTGCTGCACAAACAGTTGCGAGCAGTACGGTGTTTCCCATTCTCAGGACAACTGAACCGTCGGTCTGTTTTGCAACTTTCCCGGTCTCAATGCTGATAGTTCTGCCATCAGGCAATTGAACTGTTTTCGTAATTACGTTCATCTAAAATCTTTTTGTTTTGACTAACATCTAAAAATAATTCGGACAAAGGTAGTCAATTTCGGGTGAACGAAAGAAGGAAACCGGGATTATTTTATAAAATTAAATGTTTCATTGCCCCCATTCATCAAACCACCAACAACCAGCAAAGTAAAAGGGTGAAAAGTCGGTGTCACCACCCCTCTTTTCACCCTTAAATCATCCTTTCACCTTTTCACCTTTCCACCTTTTCACTCTTTAACTCGCCTTCTCCACTTTCACCAGCTTCCCATCCTCGATCTTCACCCAAATCGAGGCGCCGCTGGCGGATTTCAGTTCATAGAGTTTGGCGCCATCTTCATCTTTCGCCGTTTTGCCGGTCAGCGAAAGCGTGCCGGGGGCGAAGCCATTCTCCTGCTCAAAGGCCGGAAGCAATTTTTCCACCGTCTTCTTGCTGCCCGAGGGCTTCTTCTCGCCGTCTTTTCTCTTCTTCTGCGCCGTGCTTTCATTATAACTGGTCTTGGATTCGTTGATAATCCGATTCAGTTTGTCGATGAGATCAGAAGCGATCTTGCGATCAGCATCATTGGCAGCCATCATATAGGCCACCTCGATATGACGAAAAATAGCAGCTGTCGTTTCATCGTTTTTCTTGCGAACGGCAGCCCCGGTGGGCAACGTGTCGGCGGCTTTCACCTGGGCACGCTGCGTGCGGATGACGTCAAACTCGCCGTTGGCCTTTCGCAATAAATTAATAAGCGGAGCAAGAGCAAGCGCATTGATATTGGCTAAGGCGGCGGGTTTGGCCAAATCCGTCAGCAGTCCGGTGATATGGGCCGTTTCCTCGGCCAGCGTCTCCCGTTGCAACCCGGCATACGTGTCTACGATGAGTTTGAGCTTGCGACCGGCTTCGGCACGAGTCGGAATGGGCGATTTGGCAGCCTGCCGAATCTCGTCGAAGATGGCCGTAACGAGACGATCGCGCTCCTGGTCCTTTTGCGCGAGTCGCGCAGTCTCTTCCGAGGCGGTTGTCTCTCTGGCCACTTCACTCTCTGTGTCGATATCTTTCTTCCACAGGGCGATATCAGCAGCTTCGAGGAGAATCTTGGCCGGTGCTGTCTTCAAGATCATGTTGTAAAGCCGAATTTGCAAGTCGGCATGCAGGCCGAGTGAGAATTTCGAACTCAATGTTCCATTGATTTGCTTAATAGGTTTCATGTTGCTTGCTATTTTATAGTGAAAATTAATAGTTTGTGCTCGTCGGAGATTCTTTTTGGCCCGTGCAGCGGTGCGCGGCCTCGTCGGAGATTCTTTTTCGTCCGTGCAGCGGTGCATGGCCCCATCGGAGATTCTTTTTCGTCCGTGCAGCAGGTGCGTGGCCCCGTCGGAAATTCTTTTTGGTCCATGCAGCGGTGCACGGCCCCGTCGGAAATTCTTTTTGGTCCATGCAGCAGGTGCACGGCCCCGTCGGAGATTCTTTTTGGTCCGTGCAGCGGTGCGCGGCCCCGTCGGAAATTCTTTTTGGTCCGTGCAGCAGGTGCGCGGCCCCGTCGGAAATTCTTTTTGGTCCGTGCAGCAGGTGCGCGGCCTCATACATAAGAATTATTCTGTGCGCCATCAGTAAAAGAATATTCGCCCGGCTCACTCGAACGTCCCGACCCTGAACCCGTAGCTGCGGTCGTTGTAGCTCACGCGGACTTCACCACTGCTGAAGTCCAGGTAGCACGCGAAGTAGCTGTACCATGGGTGAGCACTTGACGACCAATAGCGGCCGTTGCCAACGTCGTTCAGCTGACCAAAGTTGTAGAGACCCAAGGCGGGCAGGTAAAAGTAGTTAGCTGCGTCGGCTACGGAAGGAAGAGTCTGAGATACGGACCAGCTATAACTGTTTCCATTTGTACGCCAATCGGTGCCGTCGTAGGCTTGGTCTGCCCTGAAACCTGTTATATTTGCTTGCTTCAAAAACCACATGCCACCTTTATATAAATGACCCATAGTTGTCCATAATTCATCTGCGTCCCAACGAGGCTCACCTTTGGCAGCGTACCACGTCATCTCGTTCACGTTGGGAAGGTCTTTACATGATGTGTGAGTAGCGGGGTTATCTACGCCATAAGTAAATGCTTCGTTGTAGTAACGAGGGTCTGTATTGTTCTGGGCATAGTTTGATGAACCGTTACCGTTAAGAGTTGGCTGGCCTGTGTTTCCTGGCAGGTGCTTTGTCCATTCGTAACCATACCAATATTGCTGCTGGGCATCCCACATATAGTAATGGTCACCGTCGTAATTAGCTACGTCAAGGTTAGCAGTGATATTATAATACTTGTTCTGGTCGTAGGTAGCTGAGGATAATGTCTTGGTTATAGTTCCCTCTACGTGTGTTGCAACGTCCTTCACCCAATAACGTATCTTGAGTGTATGGGTCCCTGGTTTTATCACCATATAAGCACCGTT
>CAUURC010000124.1:0-3899 GCA_963547405.1 uncultured Prevotella sp. | reverse complement strand
TGTATCTCTAAATCTAAAAATAGCGCGGGCTGTGTTGTGAAACACGGCCCGCGCCCTTGTTTTATACCTTTGGCGAAAGTGATTGCGCAAAGGCACTCGCTATATGTCATCGTAATTCTTAACGCTGAACCCACTTCATGACGATTCCGTCATTCGGTTTCAGGTTCACTGCGACTCCGCTATCACAATTGATGTTCAAGGACAAGGACTCGCCTGACAAGAGATCATGCGCATGGTAAGTTCCGGGAGTTAGGCCCAAAACTTCAAAGGCATGCTGAGGAATCACGACCTCTGCCTGCACCGGTTGATCAGAGATATTGACGACAATGAGGAGCACCTCGTTATCGGCTTTGCGCAACCACGCAAACTGATGTTGGGCAAGGGACGGATTGACATACATCAAATCAAAGAAACGGCCTTTCGTGGCAGCCTTCTCGTGGGCAGAGATTTGCATAATCTGTCGATACTTTTCCTTCAACAAAACTTCGTCAGGCGATGGTTTACCTACATGGAAATAGCCACGCTGCAACGTATCTATGCTCCAATAATCGAAGATGGTCGTTCGGCCATCGCAACCGCTGAAGCCTTCGCGGTCCATGCCCTTTTCGCCAAATTCCTGACCGGCATAAAGCATGTAGGGGGTTGTTGTCAAAAGGCAACTGACAATATGGGCAGGGATGGCCTTCCATGGGTCTTTCGCGAAGAAATCGCTCGCAATTCGCTGCTCGTCATGATTCTCCAAGAAATAAAGCATGTGGCCGGCAATGTCATTCGTAGTTTGCCATTGGGCCGTGATGTCCTTGGCGGGTCGCGCCCCTGTAATGACTCCGCGCAGGCAGTCGTACATGCCCACCTTGTCATACAAGAAGTCAAAGCCCGAGGCAATGTATCGTCTATACTGACCGGGATCGTAAACCTCGCCGATAAAGATGACGTTTGGATATTCTGCTTTTAAACGCGTAATGACAAATTCCCAGAACTCCGACGGCACCATTTCGGCCATATCGCAGCGGAATCCGTCAATACCTTTTTTTGCCCAGAACAAGAGAATATCCAGCATTTTAAGCCATGTGTCGGGAATCAAGTCGGCAGAAAAAGCCTTGTTGTGTCCGCTACAATAGTCGATTCCATAATTAAGTTTAATGGTTTCATACCAGTCAAACTTACCGGGGCGGTTATCGAAGCAATCGTTACCCGTTGCTTTGGCAGGATATTCTTCATAATTCTGATGATCGACGATTTGAGATAAATCTAATGGCCTGCCCCAGCAATAATAGAAATTATTGTTCAGGGAAAAATGCGAATTAGAATCATCATTCGCTCCCAAGTCTGCTACATCAGAGGGCTTGGCCACAGAATGGTATTCGCGTGCAACGTGATTAGGCACAAAGTCCATGATGACCTTCAGCCCGACTTGATGCGTCCGGCGAATCGTGTCCTCCCACTCCTCCATTCGCTTTGATACATCCGTTGCCAAATCAGGATCGACATCATAATAATCGACAATTGCATAGGGACTTCCGGCTCGTCCTTTTACAATTTCAGGATGTTGGTTGGGCAATCCGAATTGTGAATAATCCGTGGTTGTCGCATGGCGAACAATACCGGTAAACCACAAATGGGTAGCCCCCAAATCACGAATCGACTTCAATGTTTCCACATTGAAGTCGTTCAGTTTACCACACCCGTTTTGAAAGATTGTTCCTCCCTCAACGCGCATCTTACAGCGGTTTCCAAAAAGGCGGGGAATAGCTTGATAAATGATCATTTAAATACCGTGAACTGCTACCTGGTTGTTGATACGTCCAATCATTCCTTGCAAAGCCTTGCCGGGACCACATTCCGTAAAGTCTTCAGCTCCGTCTGCAATCATATTCTCAACGGTACTGGTCCAGCGAACAGAACTTGTCAGCTGGGCTATCAGATTTTGCTTAATAACAGCCGGATCTGTATATGGCTTAGCATCGACATTCTGATAAACCGGACAATTAGGCTTGTTAAACGTAGTCTGCTCAATAGCAGCCTGCAGTTCGTCCTTAGCCGGCTGCATCAAAGGAGAGTGGAAAGCGCCACTAACAGGCAATGGCAAGGCACGCTTGGCACCGGCTTCCTTCATCTTTTCACATGCGGCATTCACAGCTTCTACATTACCGGAAATAACCAACTGACCGGGACAATTATAATTAGCCGGTATTACTATATTTCCTTCTGTCGAAACCTCTGCGCAAATCTGCTCTACTTGCTCGTCAGAAAGACCAATAATAGCGGCCATCGTGCCGGGTGCTATCTCGCAAGCCTTCTGCATAGCCAAAGCACGCGCATAAACCAAACGAAGTCCATCCTCAAAACTCAAGGCTCCGGCAGCAACCAATGCGGAGAATTCTCCTAAAGAATGACCGGCAACCATCTCCGGCGCAAATTCATCACCCATACAAAGTGCTGATATTACACTGTGAAGGAATACCGCAGGCTGTGTAACTTTAGTTTGTTTAAGTTCGTCAGCGGTTCCTTCAAACATCACGTGGGTAATATTAAAGCCAAGAACCTCATTAGCTTTATCAAAGAGCTGTTTGGCTAAAGGATTTTGCTCATAGAGTTCTTTACCCATGCCAACAAACTGGGCACCTTGGCCAGGAAATACAAACGCTTTCTTCATAATTATTTATTGATGGTTATTGTTTTATCATAAAATAAAAAAATCCCAATTGCCATGGTCGACAAAAGGGACTTTTCATATAGATTTGCTTTACAGTGCTAAAAATATCACATTAATTAAGCCTCCTCTTGAGTTTCCTCAACGGCTTCAACAGCAGGAGCTTCCTCCACTGCAACAGGAGCAGCAACAGGTGCGTTCTCAGCAACAACCTTTACAGGAACCTTAACTTCAACTTCCTTATGGAAGTGAACTACAGCTTCGTAATCGCCAATCTTCTTGATATCACGCATCGTGATAATCTTGCGGTCAACTTCTATACCCTTCTTTCCAAGTTCTTCGGCTACAGTTGCAGCATTAACAGAACCATAGAGATGACCGGTTACAGCAACCTTGGCAACAATTTCCAAAGCTACGTTGTTCAGAGCCTCAGCTTTCTTCTCTGCAGCGGCCTTCAAAGCAGCCAGCTTATGGGCCTGCTGTCTCAAGTTTTCTGCAAGAATCTTCTTTGCGCTATCTGAAGCAATAACAGCCTTTCCCTGAGGAATCAGGTAATTACGGCCATAACCACTCTTTACAGTTACAATATCATTCTTGTATCCAAGTCCGATAATATCTTCTTTCAGTATAATTTCCATTGTGTATCCTCCTCTAAATTACTTCATCAAATCGGTTACATAAGGAAGCAGTGCTATCTGGCGAGCACGCTTAACAGCCTGTGCCACACGACGCTGATACTTCAAAGAAGTTCCGGTAATACGACGTGGAAGAATTTTACCCTGCTCGTTCAAGAACTTCTTAAGGAACTCAGGATCCTTGTAGTCGATATACTTAATACCGCTCTTTTTAAAACGACAATACTTCTTCTTCTTTGTATCAATAGAAGGAGCTGTCAAATAACGAATTTCTGATTTTTTCTGCTCTGCCATAATTTAAGCCTCCTCTTTTTTACCAAGTTTGTTACGACGCTTTTCAGCATACTGTGCAGCATACTTGTCAAGACGCACGGTCATGTAACGAATAACTTTTTCGTCACGACGATAACCAGTCTCGAGCGTGTTAATAATTGTCGGCTCAGCTTTGAATTCCAACAAGGTGTAGAAGCCTGTTGATTTCTTGTCGATAGCGTAAGCCATCTTCTTCAGTCCCCAAGCCTCTTCATTCAGAATCTCAGCACCATTATCTGTGAGCAGTTTCTTGAATTTAGCGACCGTTTCCTTCATCTGTTCATCAGACAAAACGGGAG
>CAUURC010000123.1:0-3997 GCA_963547405.1 uncultured Prevotella sp. | reverse complement strand
TGATTATCATCGTCAGTATCGTCGCAGTCATTTATGGCGCAGACAAACTGACCACAGGTTCGGTCGGAATAGCCGAACGAATGGGGTTGCCGCAAATCGTGATAGGACTTACCATCGTGGCAATGGGCACATCTATGCCCGAGTTTTGTATTTCGTTGATTTCCGCACTTAAGGGAACTTCCGATCTTGCTGTGGGTAATGTCGTTGGTTCCAATATCTTTAACTCCATGCTCATTGTGGGATGTGCGGCTTTGGTGTCGCCTATGGTCATATTACCGACAACTGTGAGAAAAGACATTCCTTTTGCGTTGGTGGCGTCGGTGGTGTTGTTACTGATGAGTATGGATGGTGAGGTATCGAGAATAGATGCTGCTGTGTTGGCTATATTGTTTGTTCTATTCATGTATTTTACGTTACGTGGTGCCCGTGTGGATGCGGTAGAATCGGTAGAGTTGAGCGATGATGATAAGAAACCATTGCCCATCTGGAAAGCTTTGGCCTTTGTTCTTTTTGGTTTGGCTGCTTTGGTATTCGGTTCCAACTTCTTTGTAGATAGTGCAACGGAAGTAGCAGGGAGTCTGGGAGTGAGCGATGCAGTCATCGGACTGACCATTGTAGCCGGTGGAACATCCTTACCCGAGTTGGCAACGAGCATTGTGGCGGCCCGCAAAGGAAACAGTGGTATTGCCATTGGTAACGTGTTGGGGTCGAACGTATTTAATATACTTTTCATTTTGGGTGCTACGGGTTTGGTAACTCCTCTGCGGTTGGAAGGAATTACATCGATAGATATGACCATTTTGATTGTTTCGATGATTTTGCTGTGGCTATTCTCCTTTACCAAATATACCATTCAGCGGTGGGAGGGAGCTGTGCTGGTCGTTGTTTTCATGGGTTATATGGCCCATTTGATATCGATAGCGTGAGCCGTAATCAGAAAAATATTTGTAGGAGCAGAATTGTTTTTGTAATTTTGCGCCTGCAAATTTAATAAACAGAGTGCTTGATACCTCTTAAAAAACAAGGCAGAGTTCTTGAAACCTCTTCAAAACAAGAGAAAGAGTGCTTGGTAAACCTCGTTAAAAACAAGAAAATGAAACAAAAAACTCAATCTGTGAGTGTACTGTTTATGCTTTTCAGTATACTCTTCTGTGTTTGCCTTATTGCGGCAAACTTGTTAGAAACTAAACAAATCGCAGCAGGTCCGATTAGTTTGACGGGCGGTCTGATAGTTTTTCCCGTCTCTTACATTATTAATGATTGCGTGTGCGAAGTGTGGGGATATCGCAAAGCTCGACTATTAATTTGGACAGGCTTTGTTATGAACTTCTTTTTCGTAACCGTAGGTGCTATCTGTGACGCTATTCCCGGTGCGTCTTATTGGACTAATGAAGCAGGTTTTCATGCTATTTTTGGTCTGGCTCCTCGTATTGCAGCAGCATCGTTCATCGCCTTTCTTTTTGGTAGTTTTATCAATGCTTACGTGATGAGTAAGATGAAATTACGTGATGGGGATCGGCGTTTCTCTGCTCGTGCCATCCTCAGTACTATCTTTGGAGAGAGTGCCGATAGTATTATTTTCTTTCCATTGGCTTTGGGTGGCGTTGTGCCGATGGAGGCATTGCCGGGATTGATGATAGGACAGGTGGTGCTGAAGACTTTGTATGAGGTGATTGCGTTGCCCGTGACGATTCGTGTAGTGAAGGTTTTGAAGCGCCATGAGGGCGAAGATGTCTATGATGAAGGTATTAATTATAATGTATTGAAAGTATTTCAAATATAATTTGATATGTCAGAAAACAGAAAAGATGAAGGCCTTCAGGCTTTGGGAGCAAGGACTTGTTATCGTATGGATTATGCTCCCGAAGTGTTGGAGACGTTTGATAATAAGCATCCGGATAATGATTACTGGGTGCAGTTTAACTGTCCGGAGTTCACTTCGTTGTGTCCCATAACGGGACAACCTGATTTTGCGGAGATACGAATTAGCTATATTCCGGCAGAAAAGATGGTGGAGAGCAAGAGTTTGAAGCTTTATCTGTTCAGTTTTCGTAACCATGGTGACTTCCATGAGGATTGTGTGAATACGATTATGAAGGACTTGATAAAGCTGATGGAGCCTAAATATATAGAGGTGACTGGCTATTTCACGCCTCGTGGTGGCATTAGTATTTATCCTTATGCCAATTATGGAAAACCAAAAACGAAGTTCGAACAACTGGCCGAACATCGTTTTATGAACTATAATATGAACCGCGGATAAGTGGTAGCCCTGCGCCAGTCTGTTATTTTGTGGTTTTTCTGAGCGCTTTAGCCTTTAATTCTGCTATAATCTGCTTGGCTTTGACGTTGATATCATTGATGTCATTCTTGCGGTAATAGCTGCGTGTTCCCCAACAATCGCTCAAAACCAATGAGTCTGGTCCAAGATAATCAATGTTGCATGTGTCGTATTGCAGGTTGATAACGCTAAGCTTATTGTCGGTTGGGGAGAGTTGGGGAGTTCCGTTGACAACAATAAGTTTGCCATTCCAAATATGCCACTCGGTAAAATTACCAAGTTGCGGGTAAACGACGGGACTTTCGGCTTCGATCGAACTGGCTTCGCTGATATAACCTACGCTCTGGCATTCCCAATTTCGTTTCATCCAGAAACCATATTCTCGTGGGATCATGTAGGTGGCTTTTACTGAATCGGGCATGTTACGCTCAATACGTTGTTGCAGACTTTTGCTCATGTGTTCCCAATCACGCATTTTTGGCATGACTACATAGCACCAAATACCTTTGAGTTCTTCAATATTGATCACAAGGTCTACCTTCTTTTTGTCATGATTATTGACCATGACGCCAATTCTATCACCAGTCGTGGGCTTCCCGATA
The DNA here is from genome assembly GCA_963547405.1 of uncultured Prevotella sp. Classification (GTDB taxonomy): domain Bacteria; phylum Bacteroidota; class Bacteroidia; order Bacteroidales; family Bacteroidaceae; genus Prevotella. The sequence goes on along the minus strand of CAUURC010000123.1, from coordinate 1,114 downwards.
ATCTTCCCGTTTTGTGACGCATCATAGCAATTATAGCGTATAGGGTCGCTTCCATCGGTAGGCAGCAGGATAATAACAGAGTCATTGCATCCTTCGCACGCGATACCATATACCGTGCTGTCGCCTTTCAAGCGTCGTTCCTCTACGCTTTTACTTTTATTTTTTAAACTATCAAGTTTGGTTTGTGCTTGGTTGCATGCACTAAAAAATAATACAACCAAAGCTATTCCAATTGTCCACTTTGTTTTCATCTTTGAATCAGTGTATTTTTAGACCTTGCAAATGTAGTAAATATTCATTAGTCAACCAAATTACACCTTGTTTTGTATAAAACAAAAAACACTAAAAAATAGACTGTGGGGGATGTTATTCATTTTTTTTATATACTTTTGCAATTCAATTATTACCGATTACAAAGTAATAAATTTTCTTTAGATCATTAATTTTTTGAATAATATGAAGAAAAAGATTCAGTTCAGTCTCGTTTATCGAGATATGTGGCAGAGCTCTGGTAAATTTCAACCACGTAAGGATCAGTTGGAGCGTATAGCTCCCGTCTTTGTGGAGATGGGCTGTTTTGCTCGAGTTGAGACCAACGGAGGAGCTTTTGAGCAGGTAAACCTCTTGGCTGGTGAGAATCCTAATCAAGCAGTTCGTGCTTTCTGCAAACCACTTCATGAAGCTGGTATAAAGACACACATGCTTGATCGTGGTCTGAACGCGCTCCGTATGTATCCTGTTCCTGATGATGTTCGTCAGTTGATGTACAAAGTAAAGCATGCACAGGGTACTGATATTACACGTATTTTTGATGGTTTGAATGACGTCCGTAATATTATACCTTCTATTAAGTGGGCAAAGGAAGCGGGAATGACGGCACAGGGAACATTGTGTATTACGACTTCACCTGTTCATACTTTGGAATATTATACCAAAATCGCTGATGAATTGATAGAGGCCGGTGCAGAAGAAATCTGTCTGAAGGATATGGCCGGCATTGGTCAGCCTGCTCTTTTGGGGCAGTTGACCAAAGCGATCAAAGATAAACATCCTGAAATTTTGATAGAATATCATGGGCATTCAGGTCCTGGCTTGTCAATGGCTTCTATTCTTG
>CAUURC010000122.1:0-4050 GCA_963547405.1 uncultured Prevotella sp. | reverse complement strand
GAAAATTCGACAAACTGTTATTTTTCTATCTATTTATTAGGGTGGGAAACTTTAGTTATATAAATATCATTTTATGAAAAATATCGAAATCGTCAGGCTTGAAACACAACCCCAAGATTTTAGTGCAGCCATCAAGTTGCTGGATGAACAACAAGTAGCATTTACTGATGTGACCAACGCGAACTGGTCGGCAGATTATCCTTATAAACCTGCGTTTTCATTCCGCATGGCACATACAAGCCAAAGCCTAATCATAGAATACCGTGTAAGAGAGGCAAGCATAGCTTCTGTTGCCGGTCGTGACAATGGCAGAGTGTGGGAAGACTCCTGCTGTGAATTCTTCTCACAACTTCCCGGCGATGACTTCTATTATAATATGGAATGTAATTGTACCGGCAGGCTGCTCATCGGATGTGGCCCCGTACGTGAAGGTCGCCATTTGGCTCCTGCGTCAGTTCTTGATAAAGTACAGAGATGGAGCTCGTTAGGTTCAGATGATATAGCACTTATTGAAGGGGACTTTTCGTGGAATATGGTCCTTATTATTCCTAAAAACGCATGGTTTCAATCGAACGTCCAGAGCTTTGACGGTATGAAGATGAAAGCTAATATATATAAGTGTGGTGACAAGTTGAGCCAACCTCATTTCCTTTCATGGAACAAAATAGATATAGAAACTCCGGATTTTCATCGCCCTGATTTCTTTGGCGAAATGCGCATGATATAATAATGTGGAGCTTTATTTTGAGAATTAATACTTTTCTATTACTTTTGCATTATTAATAGATAACAGAATATGGCAGTTACAGAAGAATTAGCAAAAGAGGAAAAGCGTGGAATAAGCTTTGTCGAACAACTTGTTGAGAAAGATTTGGAGGAAGGTAAAAACGATGGCCGAATCCAAACACGCTTCCCGCCAGAGCCCAATGGTTATCTTCATATAGGTCATGCGAAAGCAATTTGCATGGACTTTGGGATAGCTGAAAAGTATCATGGCACTTGTAATTTGCGATTTGATGATACCAATCCCAGCAAAGAGAATACAGAATATGTGGAGAATATCCTGAACGATATTCAATGGCTGGGCTTCAAATGGCAGAATATTTATTATGCTTCGGATTATTTTGACAAGCTGTGGGAGTTTGCCGTCTGGATGATTCAGAAAGGCTATGCTTATGTGGATGAGCAGACTTCGCAGGAAATTGCCGAACAGAAAGGAACCCCTACGGTTCCCGGTACTGCCAGTCCCTATCGTGATCGCCCCGTAGAAGAGAGTCTGCGACTATTCGAGCAGATGAATACCCCCGAAGCCATAGAAGGAAGTATGGTGCTCCGTGCCAAACTGGATATGGCCAATTCTAACATGCACTTCCGCGATCCTATCATGTATAGAATCATTCAGACCGCGCATCACCGCACGGGAACGAAATGGCACGCTTATCCCATGTATGACTTTGCTCACGGACAGAGTGACTACTTTGAGGGGGTGACACATAGTATCTGTACGCTTGAGTTTGTTCCGCATCGTCCGTTGTATGATAAGTTCGTTGATTTCCTCTTGGAAAAAGAGGGTACGAGCGTAGAAGCTGCGGAATATCGCCCGCGTCAGATAGAATTTAACCGACTGAACTTGACCTATACGGTCATGAGCAAACGTAAGTTGCATGCCTTGGTTGACATGCACAAAGTAAACGGATGGGACGATCCCCGCATGCCGACATTATGTGGAATGCGTCGTAGAGGTTATAGTCCTGAGAGTATCCGCAACTTTATTGACTCCATTGGTTATACCAAGTTCGACGCACTGAATGACATAGCTTTGCTGGAATCGTGTGTGCGTGAAGATCTTAACAAAAGGGCTTGCCGTGTGAGTGCCGTACTCGATCCCGTAAAGTTGGTTATAACGAATTATCCCAGCGACTTGAAAGAAGAGTTGGTTGCGGTAAACAATCCGGAAAATGAACAGGATGGTACGCATACCATAACCTTCTCAAAGAATTTATGGATAGAGCGTGACGACTTTATGGAAGATGCACCGAAGAAGTTCTTCCGTATGAGCCCCGGCAAAGAAGTTCGCTTGAAGAATGCTTATATTGTTATGTGCACAGGTTGTACCAAGGATGAGAACGGCAACATCATAGAGATTCAGGCTGAATACGATCCGACGAGTAAGAGCGGAGAGAGCGGAGCCAACCGAAAAGTGAAAGGTACGTTGCATTGGGTTTCAGCTGATGATTGCCAGGAAGCTGAGGTTCGTGAGTATGACCGACTCTTTTCTGTAGAGGATCCATCTTCCGACGAGCGCGATTTCTTGGAATTACTCAACAAAGACAGTTATATCGTAAGAAATCATTGCTATATAGAAAACTGGGCAGCCGAAAAGCAGCCCGGCGAGTATTTGCAGTTCCAACGGATTGGGTATTTCATGAAGGATTCGGACTCTACAGCCGGACATCCTGTCTTCAATAAGACGGTAGGCCTAAAAGATACATGGGCAAAACTTAGTACTAAATAAATATAGTTGAGCCATAGATGAATCCTATGGCTCAATTTGTTTTATAACACAAGGCTTACTACTGTTCAGCCCTCTTCTATTGAGAAAATCATCCATAAATAATATTTCAGATCTTTAATAATGTCCCTATTCTCTTCCCTTTTAAATAATCTCAATTATTTCACAGTCTGGTTCCTCATGCTTTTGGAAAGCACGGTGATACCCGTTCCTTCCGAATTGGTTGTGTCACCAGCAGCATATCATGCGGCCGGCGGGCATTTGAATATATGGCTTGTCATCTTGTTGGCAACGTTAGGAGCTGATTGTGGCGCAACAATCAATTATATTGCCGGTTATTATTTAGGGCGTCCTATTATCTATCGCTTTGCCGAGAGTAAGTGGGGAAAGGTTTGTCTGCTTAACAGGCAGAAAGTGGAGAAAAGCGAAGCCTATTTTAACAACCATGGCATGTTTGCCACAATAACGGGAAGATTGCTTCCGGGAATCAGGCATCTTATATCAATTCCGGCTGGTCTGGCCAAAATGCACTATGGTAAGTTTCTTCTTTATACCACCATTGGTGCTGGAATCTGGAACTGTATCCTCGCTTTCCTTGGCTGGTATTTGTTTTCTATTGTTCCGGAAGATAAACTTGGTAACGCAATAGAATCCTATAGCGAGTATATAAAATATGTGCTTATTGGCATACTTTTATTAGCAATTATGTATTTTGCTTTCAAGAAACTATTAACATATAAATATAAACAATAATTACGGAGGAATATTTATGCTACTAACAGAAACTGATAAAGTACAGATTGAGAAACGGGAGATAACAGAAGCGCAAGTTCTTAACCAATTGAAACAATTGGAAGAGGGGTTCCCTTATTTGAAACTTAAAGCCGCAGCAACAATCGGTTCTGGCGTTTTGAAAGTTTCAGAACAAGAGCAGGAAGCATACCGGAAAATATGGAAAGATTACCGATCCGGTGGTACAAAACAAATTATGAAGTTTGTTCCTGCTAGCGGTGCAGCCAGTAGAATGTTTAAGGATTTGTTCGCGTTTCTTTCCGCAGCTTATGACAAACCGCAAACAGATTATGAAAAGGAATTCTTTGCGCACATTGCGAAATTCGCATTTTATGACGCCCTAAATGACGCATGTCTTAAAAACCAAGGCAAAACCATTCCCGAACTTCTCGATGCTTCCCATTACAAGGCTGTTGTTGAAAACTTATTGTTGCCATGTGGTTTGAATTATGGCCAGCTACCTAAGGGACTTATCCTATTCCACCATTACGATAACGAAGATCGTACACCGATGGAAGAACATTTGGTAGAAGCTGCCTCGTATGCCAATGCCAACGGCATGGCAAATGTGCATTACACCGTCAGTCACGAGCACTTGGAATTATTTAAGGAAAAAGTGAATGAGAAAGTAGCGGGCATTGAGAAAAAGTACGGAGTCAAATTAAATATTTCTTTTTCAGAGCAGAAAGCCAGTACTGATACGATTGCGGCCAATCCGGATAATACACCTTTCAGAAACGAAGACG
>CAUURC010000121.1:0-4121 GCA_963547405.1 uncultured Prevotella sp. | reverse complement strand
AGTCATAGCTGAAGTAATAGCCCACCTCGTTGCCCGCCAGCTCGCGGTTGTAGTTCTCATAGAGTTTGTAGCGGCCGTTGTCCTTGTCCCACTGGCTCTTTACACCCGTAAACTTCGGTTGCTTTTTCCAGTAACCCGTAGTCTGCGGACGCTTGCTCACCCGCATAACGAAGTAGATAGGAAATACCGCTTGGGCGTTGTAACAGAAGGTTCCGAGCAGTCGGTAGCCCTCGATTTCGGTGTCGCTCACCCGCTTCACCATTCCCCCCGATTCGTTGCTGAGTCCATCTCCCACGTTGAGCAGAATGTTGGCGCGGCCCTTCGGGAAGGTATATCGCTCAATACCAGAGCGCAGAGTAGCCGATGTTTCGGCCCGAACGCCGTATTTCTTCAGCGTCAGAGCATAGTAACCGGGCGTAGCTTTTTCGTCCTGATACTCCGAACCATAGTTGTGATAGTCCACATCGAGCGGCCCTGTGGTGGCCATCGTGAGCAACGAACCCAGTTCGGGACAGCCCACGCCACTCATCGTAACATGAGCGAAGCCGGTGAAAAACTTGTTATGATACTCGTAGGGAGCCGACCACCAGCGACCGTCCTTGTCGTGTTGGTTCAGATCAGAGCCCATTACGTTGAACGGAACCACCGACATCAGGCCGTGGGGCAGCACCGCACCCGGGTTGCACACGCTGAAATTGGTCGTGCCGATGAATGGGTCTACATAGTCTACGGGCTGCTGCGCCGAGGCCGTGGAGCCCCAAAGAGCGAGTAGGGCCGAAAGAACAATGTTGTTTAATTTCATATTGAATCGATTCAATGATTTGATAACGTGGATGATAGATTGATAATCAAAATTAATAAAAAATGCAGTGATTGCAAAATTTTCATTCTTTTTTTAGACGAATAGCCGTTTGGAGCGCCTCTCGCTCTGCCAAATCAGTTTTTCGCTTTGCGGTTGTGGTTCATTCTAAGTCGATGATTGGCCATAGTCTTGTGGTTTTATCACCGGCAAAACGCTCTTCTGCAAAACCTATTTTTGTAAAGTTTCTTGACGAAAAACACGCCTTTCTCGACAGCACCATCCAGCGTTGAAATCGCCCTTCTTCAGCATTCAAATTGCCCTTGTTGACCATCGAAGTCGCCCTTTTGGCGTTCTTTTTTTGCGAAAGCAGCCCTTTTACCCGCTCAAAGCATAGCTTTTACAACGCCAAAGGGCTGCTTTTACCACCCCAAAGCACTGCTTTTACCCCCTCATCAGCCCATTTTAACGCCCCCGAAACCACCCTCCCATCCGCCTTTTACGCACCCGTGCGCATAATCCGCTGACTATCAGCTGTTTGCGAAACCATCAAAAATCCCTCATTTTTGCACCCCAAGTACAGCTTGATGGCAAAAAACGCAAGGAAATGGGTAGTTGTTGTAAAGAAAATTCCGAGTCAATTCCATCGCCTAAGCAAAAAAATAATGACGCGAAAGGGGGTATCATATCAAAGATTAGCATGACATATACCGGCCCAAAACGGATGTATGCACAACTGTATCGCACGTGTGCTTGGGCGAATCAATCAAGCGTGATACCTTTGCAATGTCGAAAGGAAAGAACAACAGAAATGAAAGTCCGGCGACAAAGCAAGTAGATAAGGACTAACAAACTACATCATTATAATAATACCAAAGAAAGAACACATGGAAAAAGAAAACACACAATCATGCTGCGCGTTGAGGCTGACGCCGCATTTCACGCTCAACGAAATGGTGCGCTCGGAGACGGCCCGTCGCAATCACATCGACAACACACCTTCGTTGGAAGTAGTTCACAATCTGCAAATGCTCTGTCTGAAAGTGCTTGAGCCGCTTCGCAAGGAGTTTGGGCCCATCCACGTGACGAGCGGATACCGCAGCGAGTGGCTCAACAGGGCGGTGGGAGGGGTCGCCCGTTCGCAACATCTCTTGGGAGAAGCGGCCGACATCCGCGTTCCCAATCGAAAGAAGGGCGTTGAAATGATGGAGTTCATCTTCATGACGCTGGAGTACGACCAGCTGATTTTGGAGCACGACCTGCAGGGAAACGAATGGATTCACGTGAGCTACCGCGAGGAACACAACCGGGGAATCATGATACCGTATTACAGAGGGAATTAAAATAGAAAACTAAAAGACTGCGAAGCTTCGTTTTATATAAAACAATTATTAATTAAACATTTCATTAACCATTTAAACTAATCAAAACATTATGGCAGTAAATTACAAAATGTATCAGGACAATCGTAAAGAAAGCAAGACCAAGGGCAAGTGGTTTGCCCGTGCTATTCACAACGGCGTAGCGGAAACCAATGATTTGGCCGCGATCATCGAGCGCAACTGCTCCATGAAAAAGAGTGACGTGCAGGCCGTGCTGACAGAGTTGACCGAGGTGATGACCGACATGTTGCAACGCTCCATACGCGTGAAACTCAACGGATTAGGCAGTTTCAAGATTGGAATCTCTACACGTGCGGCCGAGTCGGTGAAAGAATTCTCGTTGGAAAAGAACCTGAAGAACGTTCACGTGCTCTTCCAGCCCGAAGTGAAAGTTGACCGTTTAAACAAGGCGCGTACGAAAGCCCTGTTGTCAGGGATGGAATTGCGCGAAGCCACCAAGCGTGACGGAACCAAGGGAAACAAGACAACGACCACCAAACCCGGTAGCACACCCGGCTCAACAGAGGAAGGAGGCAACTAATGGCAAAGGCGAATCTAAAATCATGGAAACTCATTATCAAAGTGATCATTGCGATGGCTACGGCCTTGCTCGGCGCTTTGGGTATGGATAGCCTTGGAAATCAATAGACAATAAGGCCACCGGCGGGCGGCTCGAAGGTTATCTCGAATGACTGATTATTGGGCGGGTTTGTGAAAATCCGCCCAATTTTTTGTATTCCTTTCTGGGATATTTCTCACTAATAATATGTATCTTTGCATCCATCACCACATATTATATAACGGAAAATAAAATAACGCAATCATAAAATGGATTATAATTTCAGAGACATTGAAAGTAAATGGCAACAGAAATGGGCCGAACAGAAAACTTACCATGTTGTTGAAGATGAGAAGAAGAAGAAATTCTACGTGCTCAACATGTTTCCTTATCCGTCGGGTGCCGGACTACATGTGGGTCATCCATTGGGATACATCGCTTCAGACATCTACGCCCGCTACAAGCGGCTGCGTGGATTCAATGTCCTGAACCCCATGGGCTACGACGCCTACGGGCTTCCGGCCGAGCAGTACGCCATTCAGACGGGGCAACATCCGGCTAAAACGACGGAGGAAAACATCGGCCGATACCGCAAACAGTTAGATAAGATAGGCTTTTCGTTCGACTGGGATCGCGAGGTGCGTACCTGTGACCCCGATTATTACCACTGGACGCAGTGGGCTTTTGTGCGTATGTTCAAGAGCTACTTCTGCAACGACTGCCAGAAAGCCCGTCCCATCGACGAGCTGGTGAAGCGTTTCGAGACGCAAGGCACCGAAGAACTCAACGTGGCGCAGAGCGAAGAACTGCGGTTTACGGCCGAAGAATGGCAGCGGATGAGCGAGGTGGAGAAGCAGCAGACGCTGATGAACTACCGCATCGCCTATCTGGGCGAAACGATGGTCAACTGGTGCCCGGGCTTGGGAACAGTGTTGGCCAACGACGAGGTCGTAGACGGCGTGAGCGAGCGTGGCGGCTATCCCGTGGTGCAAAAGAAAATGCAGCAATGGTGTCTGCGCACGTCGGCCTATGCGCAGCGATTGCTCGACGGACTCGACACCATCGACTGGACGGAATCTATCAAGGAAACGCAACGCAACTGGATTGGTCGCTCCGAAGGTACCGAAATGGAATTCAAGGTGGCCGACAGCGAGAAGCATTTCACTATTTTTACGACGCGTGCCGACACCATTTTCGGCGTAACGTTCATGGTATTGGCACCTGAATCTGAACTGGTAGACGAACTGACGACGCCGGAGCAGCGGGCTGAAGTGGACGAATACTTGGCCTATGTGAAGAAGCGCACCGAGCTGGATCGTATGAGCGACCGCAAGGTGACGGGCGTATTCAGCGGCAGTTATGCCGTTAATCCGTTCACGGG
>CAUURC010000120.1:0-4176 GCA_963547405.1 uncultured Prevotella sp. | reverse complement strand
CATTTTTTAGAACCTTATGAACATTTTATTGCTTCTTCTTTCCGTGCTCCAAATCGTTCCGTTTTGGCAGGACGTGAATGTCACCAGCGTCAACGCGGTGAAGCCTCGTACCGATTTCATGACCTATGAGTCGAGAGACAACGCGCTCACGCTGCGCTACGAAAACAGCCGGCGCTACCAATCGCTCAATGGAACGTGGAAATTTCTCTACGTCGACGCCTACAAGCAACTGCCTAATGGCGTAACCAATGCCGACTACAACACGTCGAATTGGAAGAATATTACCGTTCCCGGCAACTGGGAAGTGCAGGGTTTCGGCACCGCCATCTACACGAATCACGGCTACGACTTCGCTCCGTCTAACCCGCAACCGCCACAGTTGCCCGAGAAAAATCCCGTAGGCGTTTACAGCCGCACGTTTACCGTGCCCCAAGCATGGGCCGGCAAGGAAGTTTATTTGGCACTCGACGGAGCCAAATCGGGTGTTTACGTCTACGTAAACGGACATGAAGTAGGCTACAACGAAGACTCCAAGTCGAAGGTTGAATACCGTATCAACCCCTATTTGCGCCAAGGCAACAACACGCTGACGCTGAAAATCTTCCGTTATAGCACCGGTTCCTATCTGGAATGTCAGGACTTCTGGCGCATGAGCGGTATTGAACGCGACGTTTATCTATGGGCACAAGACAAGGTTTCGCTTTGTGATTTCAACGTGAAATCTACGCTCGACGACAGCTACCGCAATGGCATTTTCGGTCTGCGCACCCGCTTGCAGAACCTTACAGGTAAGGGTCAGAAGGCACAAGTGGACTATACCTTATTAGATAAAAATGGCCATGAGGTGGCCACCGGCCGTCAACAGGTGCTCATCAAGGACACTGCCACTACGGTAGACTTCGACGCCACCTTGCCCAACGTGCAGACTTGGACATCTGAAAAGCCCAATCTCTATACGCTGTTGATTACCGTTTCGAGTGGCAAGACCAGCGAAACGGTACCTTATCACGTAGGTTTCCGCCGCATCGAACTGAAAGACGTGACCAATCTGTCGCCCAACGGCCGCCACGACGTGTGCCTTTTCGTCAACGGACAGCCCATTAAGTTCAAGGGAGTGAACATCCATGAGCACAATCCGCTGACCGGTCATTACGTGACCGAAGAACTGATGCGCCGCGATTTCGAGCTCATGAAGCAGCATAACATCAACGCCGTGCGCCTCTGCCACTATCCGCAGGGTCACCGTTTCTATGAACTCTGCAACGAATACGGCCTCTATGTCTACGACGAAGCCAACATTGAGAGCCATGGTATGTACTATAACCTGCGCAAGGGAGGTACTTTGGGCAACAATCCCGCGTGGCTCAAGAAACATCTTGCACGCACGGAGAACATGTATGAGCAGGATAAGAACCATCCTTGTGTCACTTTCTGGTCGCTCGGCAATGAAGCCGGCAACGGTTATAACTTCTATCAGACCTATCTGTGGCTCAAAGCCAAGGACAAAGAATGGATGAACCGCCCCGTCAACTACGAGCGGGCGCAGTGGGAATGGAACACCGACATGTTCGTACCGCAGTATCCGGGAGCCGACTGGCTCGAATCGATTGGCAAGCAAGGCAGCGATCGCCCCGTCATGCCATCAGAATACGCTCATGCAATGGGTAATTCCACAGGCAATCTGTGGGGCCAATGGGAAGCCATTTATAAATATCCCAACCTGCAAGGAGGCTTCATTTGGGACTGGGTAGACCAAGGATTGCTTGTCGATGGCAAGAGCAATGGCCTCGTGGCCAACCATCCTTTGTTGCCCAATGCTCAAAAGCCCACCCCTTATTATGCCTATGGTGGTGACTTCGGAACTAACGCGCCGAGCGACGGAAACTTCCTTTGCAACGGATTAGTGAACCCCGATCGCACGCCCCATCCGGCCATGAGCGAAGTGAAATACGTACATCAGGACATGAAATTTGAGGCCAAAGACTTGAAGAAAGGCAACTTCCACGTGTTCAACCGCTTCTATTTCACCAATCTGAAAGACTACGACTTCTATTACGAAGTGAAACGACTCAGCGACGAGCCTGCCGTTCTGGCCCATGGAAAGCTCAACATCGAGGCCGCTCCACAGCAGTGGGCGTCGTTCCATATCGACTATCCCGACAGACTGGCCACAGAAGAAACCGTCGTTATCAACTTCTTTGCCAAGACCCGTGAGGCCACTCTCGGCTTGCCCAAGGGCTACGAGATCGCTCGGGAACAGCTTGTTTACGACACCGAAAAATACGCCAATCTTGCGGATGTCATGCCAACCATCGTGAAAACCGTGGTGAAAGACGGCAAGATAACCGTCAGCGACGAACGCTTCAGCTTCGTTTTCAATAAGCAGAAAGGCATTGTCGAGAGCTATCGGGTAGACGGACAGGAGTATGCCCACGATGGTTTCGGACTGCAACCCAACTTCTGGCGTGCGCCGACAGATAACGACTACGGCAACGGACAGCCCTCTCGCGGTCACGTATGGAAAGAGGCGAGCCGCCAATTCAAGGTTTCTTCGGCCCAAGTAATCAAGAGTCCTACCGGCACCATGCTCCATGTGGTATATGATTTGCCCGCCGGCAATCGCTATTTAGTGGACTACGTCTTCATGGGCGACGGCGTTATCAAGGTCAATGTCACCTTCACACCGACCAAGGAAGGTCTGGCCGAAGTACCAAGAGTGGGCATGCGCATGCGCCTTCCGGCCACGTTCGACAACGTTTCCTATCTGGGTCGCGGCCCACAGGAGAACTATATCGATCGCAACCACGGCACATTCCGCGACGTTTACAAAGCCAAGGTCGACCAACTCTACTTCCCCTACGTGCGTCCACAGGAAAACGGACACCACACCGACACCCGATGGATCGAACTGACCGACGCTTCGGGACGAGGTCTTAACTTCTATACCGATAACTTGATGGAGTTCAACGTCCTGCGCAACAGCATCGAAGACTTCGATAGCGAAGAAGCTACGGCCCATCCGTACCAATGGAACAACTTCAGCGCGGAGGCAATCGCCAATCACGACGAAGCTAAGGCTAAGAACAACATGCGTCGTCAGCACCATATCGACGACATCCGGCCACGCAACTTTGTAGAGTTATGCCTCGATTGGCGCATGCAGGGCGTGGGAGGTTACGACAGCTGGGGTTCACGGCCCGAAAAATGGTTCCAAATCGCTCCCAACCAAGAATATCGTTGGTCGTTCACGATTACACCGACAAAGTTTTTATAGGAAGTCGCGTCAAGACTTTTATCATCATGGAGCATGCCGGCCCATTTGCCGGCATGCTACTTTTTTTTCTCAAAACTAACTCCATCAACTTTTTCAAATGAAAAAACTAACGTGGATTCTTACTGTACTTTGCCTCACATTGTCGGCAAACGCGGCCAAGAAAAAAGTACTTCCATACCAAGATAGGAATCTTCCCGTGGAGCAACGTGTCAGCGACCTGCTTTCCCGCATGACCCTTGAAGAGAAAATCGGACAACTACGCTGTACGCTGGCGTGGAACTATTATGATATACAGGGTAAGAACGTGATGCCGACCGACCTATTCAAACAGGACATTAAGGACGGTAACATCGGCATGCTGTGGGCCACCTACCGTGCCGACCCATGGACCCGGAAGTCGCTTACCAACGGTCTGAATCCAGAACTGGCCGCCAAATGCGGCAACGCCTTGCAAAAGTACGTGAAGGAAAACACACGTCTGGGCATTCCACTCTTCCTCGCCGAGGAGGCACCGCACGGGCACATGGCCATCGGAACAACCGTTTTCCCCACAGGGTTGGGTATGGCGGCCACGTGGAATCCCACTCTGATTGAGCAGGCAGGACGCGTCATTGCCAAGGAAATACGCCTTCAAGGAGGGCATATCAGCTACGGGCCCGTGTTGGATGTCAGTCGTGACCCACGATGGAGCCGCGTGGAGGAATCGTATGGCGAAGACCCCACGCTCACGAGCTACATGGGCGAGGCCATGGTGCGTGGACTGGGTGCGGGCAAGCTAAGCGATCCTTACGCCACACTGGCCACTCTGAAGCATTTCATCGGCTACGGCACCACCGAAAGCGGCCAAAACGGCAACCCAACATTCCTCGGCATGCGCGAGATACACGAGAACTTTCTGCCCC
>CAUURC010000119.1:0-4281 GCA_963547405.1 uncultured Prevotella sp. | reverse complement strand
CCGTAGCTTAGCTGAATAGAGCGTCAGATTCCGGTTCTGAAGGTCTTGGGTTTGAATCCCAACGGGATCACTACATGAAAAAAGCGGAAATTCCATCAATAGGAGTTTCCGCTTTTTGCGTTTTCGTATGGTTTATTCGGCAGTGTTCTTCCCGCCAAATGTATTGTATGAAACGTTTTCCGGCTTCCATTTGTCCTTGGGCAGAGGCTTTTCTTTCGGATAACCAATGACAATGGTGCCCAGCGGTACAATCGTTTCGGGCAGTTTTAGCAATGCGCGCGTGGCCTCCACCTTGTCTTTGGTGGGATAGACACTCGTCCAAACAGCACCTAAACCCATGGCATGAGCCGCTAATAGCAGATTTTCTGTGGCCGCCGAAGCGTCTTGTATCCAGAAGTCCCGGCCTTCGCCATCCAACGCTTTCTCCATATCGCCGCAAACGGTAATGGCTAATGGTGCCCGGGCTGCCATCTTCGCCGTAGGTATTTCTTCGGCAATCTGTTCAAGGACGTGCTTGTCCTCAATAACGACAAAATGCCAAGGCTGCTTGTTGACGGCCGTTGGAGCAGCCATGGCGGCCCGCAACAGCTTTTCTATTTTGTCTTTCTCAACCTTTTGGTCTGTATAAGCTCTGACGCTGGTGCGCGAGAGTATGGTCTGATATGCGCCGCTGTCATCGGCAGGTTGCTGTTGACCGCTGTTCTGAGCGTTTATTAACTGAATACTGACTGCCAGCAAGGCGATGGCCAAGACGGCTATTAATAATTTTGATTTCATAGGTGTGTATTATTTTTGTTGACTTACTTTGAACAATGTTCCCATAGGACATACAAACCGACAATACGGCCGCATGACAACGGTAGACAGGAGTGTAAACGTCACGGCTATGGTTATGACAACCCATGAGGCCGATTGGAAGATAAAGGCAGAGAAGGGTTCGTAGTCCACCCAGCCGGCCCAAGCGCCTGTCCACAGGCAAATCATCAGCGCGCCCCACAGCGCTTGCCTAAAGATGTCGAGCCGCTTGACGGTGTTTGAACTCATTTTCAGATTCGTCTTCACGCATTTTCCGGCCAGTTCCTGCAGGCTGCCCAGCGGACAAACGTTGGTGCAGTAATAGTTTTTCTTGCCAAACAGCGGGTAGACAAATGCCATGATGAGCATGAGCACTGATGTGAGCAGGGCCAGAACGTTCATTCCGTTAGACATGAAACCGATGATGGCGGAGTAGGAGAGGAACGTGCCGCACCAGAACCCCAGTACAACGATGTTCAATAGTTGCTGGGCCATGCGATAACGTTTGTTTTTATAGAACAGAGGAACGATGGCCGCCATCAGCGCCACCAGCAAACCGGCCAGCGTTTTCCAGCTCATGTCCAGCTTCTCCCACCAGCTTTTCGTCACCTCTGACTTGCCGGCATATTGCAGTCCACGTTCTATATTGCCGATGATGGCCTTCGATGAGAATGTTGCCCCCGACACCGCGTCCACCTTCAACGCCGCAGCTTCCTCTATGGTCTTGCCGTTCCATCGCGTCAGCAGCGGTTGGGCTTGTTCAAAAAAATCGGGTGTCTCGGCGTTGGGAAGGGCTTTTACTTCCTTGATCTTTCCGTCTTTGATGGTTATTTCCAGTGGTACAGGACCACCGTAACCGATAATATCCTTGCCCAACTGGGTCGTATTGATGATGTAAGCGCCGTCCGCCATCTTTCTGAGCGTATCGTTTGGCTCTGATTTTACCATTGTGGTAGCCGATTTCCCAATCTCCTGTCCCAGAAGTTTGCCGTCTCTTCTGACTGAAACCACCGCGATGAGGACGATGCAGATTATAAGACTCACCACCTGAGAAAACTTATCATTCCATTTTTTCATCTTTTCTAATTCTCTATAATAACGTGTATAAAATTTTGTATGTTTATTAATAACGAATTAATCGGTCGCAAGTTTATGCCATACGACTCTCTTTTAACATTCTTTGTAAAAAGATAGCAAGTCGAAACGTGATGAGTCATGCCTTCTATAGCCCACTCCCATGCTTCTCCCGGTTATCATACGGCCTGTGAGGGCACAGCCATGGAGATGTGATTCATCACGTTCCGCCTGCCCTTCATGCGCATGATTCGCTCTCTTGAATATCCATTCCGTCGTTTTTTTAGTGCTTTTAAAAAAGGTGATTTGTCAATTTTGGCTCACGAAAAACGACCTCTGATTTTTCTTCATTTAGCGCGACAATCCCCCTTTTCTGTCTTTTTACTTGTCATTTGTGATCCAAAAATCACTTGTTTTTGTACTTTTTGCCCGCCAAAGCTGCCTTTTTAGTTGCTAAAAGCAGCCCTTTTGCATAGTCAAAGGGTTGCTATTGCATGGTAAAAGCTATGCTTTTAGACGCTAAAAACATAGCTTTGGCAAAGAATCCATGCTCATTTGTGGCGCGTCACTTTATAAATCATTGATAATCAGTGAATAAACCAAACGTCAAAATCCTTGCGTTTTTTCCGCCAACAGCCTTTTCTTTTCAGAAAAACCTCACTTTTTTAGGCCTGTTTGTCAATAAAAATGATAGTCATTTTGCTAGAATTAATGAAAGACCAAGGGAAAAATTGAGGTTTAGAACACCCGAATTTGTTTTTAACAAAAAAATAACGTAAATTCGCACTTGGTACTTGACTCTGCCATTTATTCAATTTAAAGCTTAAAAACATGGTTAAAGATGTTTTTTATTATTACAAAGATTTTGTAGACGTTTCTAGTCCAAGTGCATTTCAATGCACTATTAGACATATCTGCACCGAGTCTCAGCTATACACAACGTATGCCCAACAATTCAAGTTTCCTTATTTTGGATATAACTGGGATGCTTTGATAGACTGCTTATGTGAATTGGATGGTTGGATACAAAATAGACAAATTGTCATTATTCATCAAGAGATGCCTCGATTGGAGGAAGTGGAATTGAGGATATATATTAGAGTGTTGAATATTGTATATGATTTTTGGCAACAATATCCCGACGTTTTGCAAATGAAGATGTATTTCCCAGAATGTTATAAAGAGCAGATTGGTAAAATTTTGCAAGATATCAATTCTCGATTAGTCATGGAGCAGTCGCTTATCGAGTCTCCAAAAGCGCCAGATGGTATAAAAAGATAATTAGAAAGAGGTGATGAATATGGGAATAGTTATTAACGAAACATCGATAAAATGAAAGTTACGCTTAAAAAAAATGAATATAGTTTTCTTGTGGGAACTGTATTAAAAGAACATCCGGAGTTTCTTCGCAAAATGAGAGTGGAAACGAAAGATACACAAGAGGTAGATATATACTTAGACGAATATACAGCCGATGAGATTCGGGAATTGGCAGCTGATGAGTTAGTACTTCACCATTTTGATGAAAATTATGTTGCAGATGAAGAAGGATTATTGTGTGAACTGTTTATAGATAAGTTTTTTGCAGGCTAAACCCAATATCAAGCGGATGGACGATTAAATGAAAACGTTTTGTGTTGTAATGATATGATTTTCTTTTTGGAATAAAATATTAATTGTATTTTTGCGGTATTGGGGAAGAAAACCATTTAAAAACATTATAAAATGAAAACACGATCGATTCTTGTCGTTTTAGGTTTAGTTCTTTCATCGGCTTTGACTGCACAGACAAAGTGGTATAATCCAATGGAGGGCAGTGTTCCTGCCGTATTTGGGCGAGCATGGAACGTGGAGATAGGGAAGCGTTATGACCGACTGCCTGAGCGGTTGCAGGCGAGTGTGTCCGGAGCTGTTCGGGATTTGTCGCATAACAGCAGTGGCCTGTCTGTCCGATTTGTCACTGACGCAAAGAATATATATATAAGGTATGGAGTGGAGGACTTGAGAAGGCTGCACAACATGTCGGATATGAATTCATTGGGCGTTGATTTGTATGCTCGGCTGCCCAATGGTCGTTATCATTGGATAAGTAATCGCATGAAGTATTCCTTTGGAAAGACTGCGAAAGACACATTGACTTCTGTTTATAAGGATTTGAACGTAAAAGGGAACACGGAATACGAACTCTATCTGCCGAATTACAACAGCGTGAAATGGCTCGAAGTGGGCGTGGACGAAGGCTGCAACGTGGAGTTTAAGTCGCCTGCCCAAACCATGGAGAAGCCTATTGTGGTTTATGGTAGCAGCATTATCCAAGGCGCTTCGCCATCGCGTCCCGGCTTATCCATTACTAATATCGTGGCAAGAATGCTTCATAAGCCTTTCGTTAATTTGGGTTTCTCGGGCAACTGC
>CAUURC010000118.1:0-4414 GCA_963547405.1 uncultured Prevotella sp. | reverse complement strand
GTCCCTATTCCATTCCACCAGTTGAAGACGACTCTTCAGTTCTGAATAATTAAAGAAAAGCTGAGCTACATCCAAGGCATTGGCAACCAACTTTTCGTCCATAGCTTCTCCTTGTAGACTTCTGTGCATAGACAAGCGTTTGAACGCATTCTTCACTAAATCCATTTGGGCGAAAGGAGACGGTATTGCCGTACGAGGCTTTTGCGACAAGCCACCATTAGGATCGGCAATCATGTCTATCTCGTCTGCATTGTACTGACTATTGAGCGATACCCATCCTTCACCAGTCGTTTTCTTGTTATATGAAAATATCTTTGACATTATAAAAATCTTGGAATACTCAAAAGATTAAACTACAGAATTAAACTTCTCATCGACCAGCTTCTCAAAAGTTTCATCCAATAAATCCATTAACTTAAAGGCCACTTTATCACTTCCGTACTTCCCGGTTTTAGTATATTGCTGACTAAGCTTATTCATAGCCGACAACACTGACTTATAATCTATTGTTGATTTAAAAAATCCGGTCTTTGCTTCTACCTCGTTGATACTGTCACCCAAGTTTGTTGCCCCCAAGTTAAATGGCATGAAACTTCTTTGATTAGCTCTAAGTTCCTTCAGCCACGTCATATACCCTACAAAGAAATCGCTGGTTAATGTACTGAAAAACGAGGTTGTCAAAAATCCCTTTGCAATTTCGGGTTTATCAAGTGTGTATCCTCGCCCTAAGTCGCCTTTGAGCTGATAAGTCAAATATAAATAAGCCAAATGAAATTTTATCCACTGTTTGTTTATAAAAAGGCGCGTGGGCAATCCGAAGTCTTTCAGATTAAGTGTCAGCTTATCATTGGCCAACCCATATTCTTTGTAAATCGGATTCTGTGCATTGCCATCAACCGTTTCAAGCTGCTGATCGGGTATCTGGAGGAAATCCAAAATAGCCAAAGCGCCAACATACTCCACCACATGAGCATCATTACGCTGACCATTCGCACCGGGATCATTAAAGTAGGGATTACTTGGAATCTCATCACCTAAGTAATAGCATGCGTTTACCTTAGATTCCTGCAAATCTACGCCATGTCTTCTCAAGCCTGTCAGATTGTCATGATAATAAAACAGCGCCGATTTGGTCTTTGATATAAAGTCTGCACGCGATATTGGGCTGTTATCATCCTGCTGCACATTGAAATATGGCAGCACCGTAAGCGCTCCTATCTTAGCGTCTCTTAAATCGCCACGATTATTGATTTGCACATTGTTGCCGGCATTACGTATATTCTTGACGATGATCGGATAGCCGGCAGCTCCTGTTCCGCCAAATATACTGCTCACAACAAATATACGGTCAGTTTTCTGGAAAACATTTGAAAAATGCTTAAACTCTTCGCTATCCTTAAACTGATTCAAAGCGACACTACCGATATTAGGACTTCCTACAAAGCCAATATCCATCTTCGTGTCGAGTTGATAATCAGAAAACATCATCGAACACAAGGCTTGATTGGCGGTATCTAATGTACTATACGAGATAAAATCCTGAAATTTCTTTGAAGCAATCGACCCTAAGTTAAACAGGAAACTATTTGAAAGGTTCGTTCCTACAGGAATAATATCGCTCAGTGTAGATATCTTGACCGAGAAGAAGCCCTTTCTTACATCAACGGCTTCTCCGTAAATCGAATGTCTTATCTGTTTATACCAGCGCATGAGATTATCCGTACGCTTCAAGTCTTCATTTGCCTTATGCGGATCAACAATGATAGGAACGACCTCCAACGGCATTGGATTACCCTCTGAATCCAACGGATGGATTCCGGCGGCAAACTGCATAATCAAAGGGCGCATTACTCTCGAACCGGTTCCACCGACCAAAAATAAGAACAGTCTCACTTATATCACAAATTTATAATTATTCAATACGTTATTCGGGAATTGGCGTATGACGACAATTCGTGCTCCACCACCTCATTGAAAAACTTGCAACCATAAATAATACGACTTCCACTACCAAATTGACAGAAGCAAAACTCCACAACTGATGCGTGAAATCATAATCCAAAGCCGTAAAAATACTATCGGCATAAATATAATTGATAGTAGGTGCTACAAAAGCTGCGATCGCTAACATTACCATCCAATGATACCATCTGGAGAACCTGACGCTATTTATTACGAAATAATAAACGCCCGCAACTCCCCACGCAATAACAGCCGTGACAACAGATATCATCAGATATACATTTTCATTGAACATTTCATTAGAGAACTCGCGCTCGTAGTACATGCTTTCAAACAAGGGTACCGCAAACAGTAAAAACAATAATGTAATAACAGCTCCTGTAATCAATAATATAGCATTCTTCATCGTTGTTATTTTTCAAATCTTAAACTCAAAGTAAAATAATAAGGCTGATCACTCACTCTTGTATAAGCCTCGTCAATACCTTTTAACAGATACTTCAATCCGAATGTCTGCTTACCAAACAAACCGCTTTGCCTATTTGTATCATCATCCGTAGACGACAACGCAATCCAGTTGGGGAATGCTTTCTTCAGCGATATTTCTACATTCTGATGGTGATGGATTTCGTCTATTTCAAGAATCATGATATGCGTGGCTTGTCCGATATATTTCTTCTCTGCCGGCGTTCGGTCACGTTCTGTCACCTTCCTTATTTCCCGAATTGTGACTTGGTCATCACTCGCAACTCTATAGTTCTTCGGATCTTGCAGATAAGTTTCGGACATCATCATCCCCGCCAAATCAACAGCCAAAGCCAACCGCAATTTTCCCGTTTCCCTATCAGGCCGCATATCAACAAGTTTCGTAATACCGTTACCGCCTTCACGCCCCGGTTTGAAACGTCCTTGTATTTCTTTAGTAGCCATCAGGAAAGAACAATAGGGAGCAAACACGTTATCATGACCATAAGCGGTAAACAGCATTTCATTCTGAAAACCACTCATTGCCTCGAAATCACGGAACTTGGCATACCGTTCGTCCTGAGATAATTGTCTGAAACTCGCATTCGTACCACATACAAGTATATAGTAGGGACGTTTACCATCGTAATTCCAACCCTTCGCAGGAGCGTCATAAGCATAATAAGATCCGTTATAGGAGCCTTGCATCTGTACGACCAGAAGCGATTTATCTTTCACGTTCTCCTTAAACACACTGCTCACCATGCCTTGCGCGTCGGCAAATATCTTTTGCGGATTTACGCCTACCATGGTTTTCACGCTATAAATCATATCCGTTACCAATACGGATAATTCTCCTTGTCCGGTCTTGTTGAGCAGATTATCAAATATCTTCTTAAAATCAGTATACGAAGGATCACCTATTCCCTTAGTCGACTCAAAGATATTGCCATCCGATACAAACTGGTCAATGCCTTTAGGATATGGATAAATACCATCATTCACTACAAACAGACGATTGTGCTTGCCGGGCAGATTATTCAACATGGTAACAATGGCCGCCTTGAAAGAACCGTCTCCACGTGGCGAATCATAGGCTATCATACTGCCTGAACGCTCTAAATAGAACTTCACCCGCAGAGGTTTCTTCTTCGTGTAATCCACCGTTGAACTCTCTCCAGCCACAGTTCCCCGTCCGTCACGCGCATGACGCCCCGAACAAGATGTCAGTCCCGTCACCAAAGCTGTGGCCAACATCAAGCCCGCTATATACCGATACATTATTTTCATTTCAATATAGACGAAGGTCTTAGTTTCTTTGGTTGCAAATTTACAAATATTTTTCTATACATCCTCCTTTTGCGGACAATTAATGGTAAAACAGGCGTTCTGTATCAGTACTCACCCAACACCGTCCAACATAAAAAACATGAATGTGTCTGCAGTCGTTTCCTCAGTCATTGAAGATGCCGCAATGAGGACATCTGCCCTTCCGACGCAAGGTCGCACCACAATTTCCACACTGATAAACCACCCGATGATTACGAAAATACTGCCGAAGCGCAAATACAACGTATGCTACCAATAATACATAGCCTATATAATATAAGGTGGAAATACTGAATACGATATAATCCACGGCACATACGGCAACCAAACCACACAGATACATCACGGCTTCTCCAAATGGCAACTCATGTCGAACATCATCGACAGCCGCAAGCCCTATAATCAGTATCGCCCAAACGGATATAAGGAATATGCCCAGAATCAAGGGAACAGAGAAGGGGTTCAGCGTCGGATGGAAATAAAAATGCCGCCATGTCTCCGGCGCAAACATCTGAATACAGGCATAGAAGGTTGCCGAAGCCGCCACAACAATACACAACAAGGTGGGATAGAACGAACTGATATCCCTGAAATGTACGATACTCGCATTCTGACGCATCAGTTTTCGGGTCATGTAAACTACACTAATGAGACTGAT
>CAUURC010000117.1:0-4454 GCA_963547405.1 uncultured Prevotella sp. | reverse complement strand
ATACGCTTCCAACTTCAAACGGAAGTAAGAAAGCTCTTTCTTTGTTGTTTTCATATTTTTATTGATTAGATTGTACTATTCTTTTTCGTGCAATACTGTTTAGTTACTTTAGCTGCTGGCGAATTTACAAAATTGAATTTATCTAATTTTTTGGATACCGCAAGCATATCATTCTCTATTTTCTTGTTTGTTATGCGAGCATAAAGTTGTGTAGTGGTAATACTCGAATGTCCTAACATCTTTGATACAGACTCAACAGGAACACCTTTGGTAAGCATCATTGTTGCAAAAGTATGTCGAGCCATGTGAAAAGTAAGGTTCTTATTGATACCACAAACATCTGCAATCTCCTTCAGATAAGAGTTCATTCGTTGATTACTGAGAATGGGTATAAGTCTGCCATTTTTAGCACAGCCTGCATATTTCTTTATAATCATTTTTGGAATATCAAGAAGAAGGATATGACTTAACGTATCGGTTTTCTTTCTTGCCGTTATTATCCACTGCTTTCCATCCATTGTAATTATATTGTCAGCTGTAAGGTTGACTACATCAACATAAGCTAAACCTGTAAAGCATGAAAATAAAAAAATGTCTCGAACATTGACCAGTCGTTGCGTAGCAAATTCTTTGTGCATTATGGCATCAATCTCTTCATCTGTAAGAAATCCCCGATCCACTCGCTTGGTCTTGAAGTGAATGTTGAGAAAAGGATCATGATTGAACACACCAGCCTTACGTCCAAATATGATGACAGTTTTGAACGTTTTTAAGGTTTTAATAGCTGTGTTAAAACTTTGTCCCACTATTGTTCGAAGATAAACATCAAAATCATGAATAACGATAGGTGTAAGTTCTATGGCATTAAGATCTGTTCGGGCATATTTTATTTCAAGAAAGTTAGTAAAGTGGCGCTTACATATATCAAACTTGCGATAGTTTGCCTTACTTACACCACAGCCTATCTGTGCATACATATCATTATTGTATTTGGTAAACAATGAGAGTACGGTTTCCATGGCCTCACGCTTGCCCAAATATTCAGACTTAATCCGTTCTAAACTCAACTCTTCAGAAAATTCCAAGCGCTGGAATATTACCTGAAGGTCAGTGTTAATGCTCGTCAGCTGGGCATTGGTAGCCAAAGCCTCCTTAGTTCGTCCTCGTCCTTTACCCAATGTGCTGTCCCACATTTCTGGGTCAACGCTAACCCCCGTTGTACCCAGAGCTATTCTTTCTCCATTAAGATGAATACGCATCATAACTGACGCTTTTCCTTCCTTGTTCAAATAATTGCTTCGCAAATAGAAGCTTGTTCTAAAAATACTCTTCATACTTACAAGTTTTTAATGCAGAAGTAAAATGTGTTTCTGTCCCGCTTACGGGTGAGTTACGCATTGTTTTTACAGCTGCAAAGTTCGACATAATTCTTTGAATAACAATGAAGTATGCGGTATCTATGTGTACTCTGTATGGTATCACTGGCTACAATTTTAGAAAGATGATTTTTCCTGTAGCCATATTGTAGCCAGTTGGGAGTATTTTGAGCGACTTGGTGATATCTGTATGTACTCCCAAACAGGGATATATATAAACAAATAATCGCCGTAACTCATTGATATTACGACGATTATCTGATTTAATCAATTTCCTAAAAACTCTTGTTTAGAGTACATCAAGTGGAGCTGGTGGGATTCGAACCCACGTCCGCACAAGGAAACCATATGCTTTCTACATGCTTATTCCGGCCTTCATTTTCGAGCTTCAGCAAGACCCGGACCACCAACTGAAGCCTTATCCTCTAAATTTTCACGCGAGCAGCGAGGCATGCTCACGCTATTTCCGATTTACCTGCACCGCTTAACCCTCAGATTCGGAACAACATCCTTGGAGCGATGTCTCGTTCCATTACCTTGTAACGGAATAAAGCCAGTAATCTACTATGCTTCGATTAGGCAGCGAGAGCGTAATTGTTTTCGCCAATTAATTTTTTGATCACTCAGATTTTGGAGCTAGCCATCGAGGCTCCGCATGCTTACATACCATTTCATCTCGCCGTCAAATCCATGTCAACCCCGAGTGAGAATGGCCACAGGATGTCATGCCGACAACCTGCCTTCTCGTTATCCCCTTCAAAGAGATAAGCGTACAAATGTAGTATTTCTTTTTATTTTGCCCAAATATTTGGCTAATTATTTATGCTTGGGCAAACCTTACCTTGCTTTTTCGTGTTCTGAAAACAGACAAATGTCCACCCCGTCCGGCGCATATTCCGATGCTGAATTTATTTTACAAAAGCTCAAAAATGGCTGCGTTATTCTGAAATAAAATATCTTTGGTTGCGAATAAGCGAATCCTGCGCAAGTCTGTATGGCATTCATAATCAATAAGTTAGTTGTTTTTACTCTTTCAGAGCCTTGTTTTTAACCTCGAAAACGCCCTTTTTTAGCACCTAAAAGCTGCCTTATAACAATGCAAAAGCTATGCTTTGACCGGCTAAAAGGGCTGTTTTCGCCTTGTCAAAGCATAGCTTTTGCAATTTTATGGTTCATCTATCATCATTTCAAAGTTTTTTAACCCCCGTTTCAAAGCTGGATGGCTCCATTTAAAAGGTCGCTTTTGAGTGAATAAAAATTGACAAATCAGCTGCTTCGTAAAGTCTGAGAAGAGGGTAGGGTGATATTCAAGGAAGTGGATCGTGCGCAAAGAGAGTGGGCGGAACGTGATGAATCGCCACGCGGCATGGCCGTTTTCCCGTATTTATGTTTTGTAGATTGGATGGTTTTGTATATTTTTGCATGGAATAAAAAAGTAGATTTCCCGCATGAAGAAGCTGTTGCTTTCTTTTGTTTTTATCCTCTCCGCTCTCTCGGTTTCGGCCCAGAGAGAAACTTCTAATATGTCGGTTTTCCCCGGCGGCAAATGCTTCTTGTTCAGAGTTACGCTGCGCGACAAGGCCGAGACGGGCTTTTCAATCGACCATCCCGAGGCTTTTCTCTCACAGCGTGCGTTGGAACGCCGCCGCCGGCAGCATATCGCCATCGACTCCACCGACCTTCCTGTTTCCCAAAAATATATCGACGCCGTAGCCACTCAAGGCATATCGGTGGTTGGAAAGAGCAAGTGGAACAATTCACTGCTTGTCAGATGCGCCAAGCCCTCACAGATGACGCGAGTCGAAAAACTGCCGTTCGTCACCGACGTGAAGCTCGTTTTCTCTTCGCCCAAGCGGCATGAATCATCTGTCAGAGCCTCTTTTCGTAAGGAATTTCAAGACTGGGACACCCTGCAACACCATCCATACGGCATTACGCGCGACCAGATAAACAGCCTGAACGGCATTCGATTGCACGCGGCAGGCTATCGGGGCAAGGGCATGATGATAGCCGTGCTCGACGCCGGCTTCATGAATGTAGACAAGATACCCGCTTTTCATGCGCTGAAGCTCGTGGGACTGCGCGATTTCGTTGTCCCCCGATCGCCCAATATCTTTCAGGAGATGGAGCATGGCACGAAGGTGCTGTCGGTGATGGCCGTCAATCAGCCCGATATTTATGTGGGTTCGGCTCCTCAGGCATCCTATATGCTGTTGCGCTCTGAGGCCCATCAGACCGAAAGCCTGTCGGAAGAAGACTTCTGGACCGCAGCGGTGGAGTATGCCGACTCGGCCGGTGTCGATGTCATCAACTCGTCATTAGGTTACCATGAGTACGACGACAAAGCGACGAGTTATCGTTATTTCGACCTCACGGGGCGTAAAGCGCTGATTTCGCGCATGGCGTCGATGGTGGCCGGTAAAGGAATCGTGCTGGTCAATAGTGCCGGCAACGACGGTATGGGTACATGGAAGAAAATCAATGTACCGGCCGACGCTCATGATATTCTGACCGTTGGCTCCATCAGTCCCAATGGATTGAACGCTGCTTTCAGTTCGGTGGGGCCGACCGCCGATGGTCGTGTGAAGCCCGATGTGGTGGCATACGGCAGTCCCACCGCCATTATCACGGGGCGGGGCACCATCGTCAACGACATGGGAACTTCGTTTTCGGCGCCACTCGTTGCGGGACTTGTCGCCTGTTTGTGGCAGGCGTTGCCCGAAAAGTCGGCCCGTGAAATCATCGAATTAGTGCGGCGGTGTGCCAACAATGTCGCGCATCCTGATAATGTGTTTGGTTATGGCCTGCCAGACTTCTGGAAGGCTTATACCCTTGGTAAGAAACAAAGCAACAGACATGAAGCAAAACCTGACGCTCTATGAGCTGAACAACTTGGTGAGGCAGTCGCTCGAGCTGACGATGCCCGACGATTATTGGGTAGAAGCCGAACTATCGGAGCTGCGTGAGGTGCGTGGCCACTGCTATATGGAACTCGTAGAGAAAGACGAGTATAGCAATACGCCCATCGCTAAGGCTTCGGCAAAGTGCTGGCAGAACACTTGGATGTTTGTGAGGCAG
>CAUURC010000116.1:0-4797 GCA_963547405.1 uncultured Prevotella sp. | reverse complement strand
TCAAACCCAAGACCTTCAGAACCGGAATCTGACGCTCTATTCAGCTAAGCTACGGGACCCTTTGCGCGTGCAAATGTACAACAAAATAATAGATTGACCAAAAAGAAAGGTGCATTTTTAGAGAAATGCACCTTGACGATATCTAAATAAAAAGTATTGAAATCAGACGTTCGGAGAGCGACAGGCCGTCAATACCATTGAACGGAATTGCTGTAACCACTCTTCTTGTCATACTTCAGAGCGTCGGTAAGCGTGCTGGCATTACAACGGAAGGTGAAATTATAGCTGGTGTAAGGTGCCAAAACTACCGAACAACTCATATTGAAGCAGTGCAAATCGCGTTGCAAACTGGCCGTTGTCATGCTCAGCGAATGGTTTTCAAAGTCGTAACCGGAGGAGAAACTGATGTTCCATCCTTCGCTAATACGAATATTACCGCTCATGTTTAATGTCTGCGTAAACTTGTAAGGATAACGCATGGTCTTGGTATTGAACTTTTTGATATCGGTATTCTCGCGCATGGTAATACCATAACCGAAAGTGATTGACCATGGCATTGAGAATTTCATGTAGCCATCGTCATCAGTCTCTGCCTTACCGCTGCTTTGCTTTTGCTTCGCGGCATGTTGCGCACCGACCATATCCTCGTCCACATTACTTTCTATATCGGTGTCGATACCTTCATCATCCGTGTCTTTCTTTTTATTTCCTTTCTTGTCCATATTGTCTTCGCCGGTAAACAACTTACGTATTTTCTCCGGCGTCAGCGTGTAAGAGATATTCTGAGACATGCCTTGGAAGCGCCCCAACTTGCCCATTCCCCAATAAGTATGATTACCAACAAAGGGCTTACCGTCCTTATCCAGCTCGTAAGCATAGCTGGCAAAGACCGAGTTTACATTGAAAGTATAGTTCTTCCACCACTTTAATCGAAGATTGACCGACAAATCACTCCAAGGCTTTTCTTTAGCCGACATGTTATAGGACATGTTCAAGCCGAGGTCATCGATGATGGATAATTTCTTATAACCGGTAGAATCGTCATCAGACTTCACCTTCATTTCAACATTATTGCTGAACCCAAAGCTGATGTTTCCGGTCTTTCCCCTACCGGGAACACCGTAAAGAGCATTTTGTAAAGGTGAATATTCTACCAGATCCACACTGCCATCGGCGTTTGTTTTCTGGTAGGAATCATAATATCCATAACGGGATGTGCCAAAATCCGGAGCATAAGAGAAAGATACCGTTGGCGTAATGACGTGACGAATGGTCTGGATTTTATCGCCAAAGAGTTTACGGATAGGGGTATAGAACATGTAAAACTTGGAATTGGCACTCAGGCTCAGATTCCAGTTATAGACATTGTGGAAACCGTAAGTCGTATCAGTCTCTTCGCGCTGAGTCACTTCATTCCAACGCCGTTTCACCTTATTGGTATACATTCGGTCGGTAAAATTGAACGAAGGATTCACATTGATATAATTCAACAGGGTGAAACTGCCACTGACCGGTATCTGATGTTGCATGCCATTGCGCCAGTCTTTAATGAGATTAGAATGGAGAAGCTTATCCTCCTTTGTTGAAATCGAGTTGCTCAACTGACCGGTATAACTCATCGAAATCTTCTCATACCATTTTTGTTCTCCTGCTCCATGTTTACGTTTGAACGGATAAAAACGCGAAATCGAGATGTTCAAATCGGGCAATGTCATCGCAATACTCGAGTCACGCATATTCTGCGAGAGGTTGGCCGTAGAGCTAAGCGTCATTCCTATGCTTGAGAATGTCGTGCTCCAGTTGATAGAAGAAGTTCTGGTTGATTGCGTTAAAGACTGCGGATTATAAAGACTGGTCAGATTATTTCGCTCATAACTGGACGAAGCGAAGTTGACACTGGCCGACAAAGTGCTGTAAGGATTGGCCTTTGCGTCCTGTCGATGGCTCCATTGGATTTTAAAACTCTGCTGCTTGGCATAATCTGGAAGACCTTTATCGCCCGTACGGGTATCTTGATAGCTCACATAGAAGCTGCCATTATAACGATAACGCTTTCGATAATTGGATGCCGCGCTCAGTCCCCATGAGCCTTTGGTATATATTTCGCCCAATAGTTTTAAGTCCCATTTGTCGCTCATGGCAAAATAATAACCGCCGTCTCTCAGGTAGAAACCGCGTTCACTCTCGTCGCCATAGCTAGGCATAATAAAGCCACTCGAATAACTTTTGGTAAAGGGGAAGAAGCCATAAGGAATGGCTAAAGGCAGCGGTACGTCGGCAACAACCAGATAAGCTGGCCCAAAAACGACATCCTTGCCCGGCCGTACCTTAGCTCTGGAGAGAGAAATATAAAAGTCAGGACACGAGGCATCACAAGTAGTATAGCGTCCATGCTGCAGATAAACGTCGCCGTTATCGTTTCGCTTGGACAGCTTACTATATAGGAAGCCTTCTTCCTGTTGAGTATAAACATTTTGAATAAGTCCTTTCTTGGATTTAAAATTGAAAGCCATCGTGTCGCTTTCATAAGAATCAGACCCCATTTGGAAAACCGGTGTTCCCGTAAGCTTCTTTTTCGTTGAGTCTTCGTAAACACCTGTGGCATGAACAATACTGCTATCCAGACTCATATAAATCTTTTCGCTCTTGAGATCCATGGCCGTGTACTTTACGTTAGATGAACCGTAAAGATGAGCCGTGTTGCGTTGCGCATCATAAATCATAGAGTCATTCGCCGAAAATACGACGGGAGCTTCTATGCCTGTCGACCTTTTCCGGTTCAGGGAATCCAGTCGAATAGAATCATCTATCTGCTTATTATAACGGTAAATGGCTAATTGCAATGAGTCCATCTTTGTAGTGTCCACCGCATTAGCACCCAAAGAATCACGCTTTAAAGAATCATTCATTGCCAAAAAGTCAGCGATAGGCTTCTTTCTCGACGACTTGAAAAGAGGCATATTCGTACTGGCCATTACGTAAACAACAACCAGGAAAAGCAGAACAATAAACGTTTTCCTTCTCATGTGGGGTACAAAAGTAATAAAAAGAAGACACACGTATGCCTTCTTTCTATAAGATTTAGTTCAATTCAACGTATTTTTAACTTTTCTATTCAAACATTTCAACCCAGTTGTCAAAGCGTTTGAGCCCCTCGTCACTGAACTTTAAAATACTGTTTCGGGCCTGCTCAATCGTCTTTGTACGCTCGGGATGACTCTTGCTATAGAATTTATCCGCGTAACAGATAATCTGCTCCTCAATAGTTTCGGGCAACAAATCGACCATTGGTAAAGGTAAATGCCGGCTGGCGATATCCTCGCGGGTGATTCCTGTTCCTGTATGACGTTCGCATACACGTGCATAACGCTCGTCAACACCTTGCGCACGCAAGATTCGTGCTCCCAATATACCATGCTGAATATAAGGATTTGTGCCATGACAATGGATTCCCGGTGCGTCGCATTCTTTAATACCGATGTCATGGAGCATAGCTGCGTTGATAATAAAATCACGGTTTGCGTTCAGTTCGGGATGTAAAGAAACAATCTGTAGCGATTTAATCGCTACAGATTGACTATGTTGCAAGAGAATACGACGTAAATCGTTATCCTCCGGATAGTAAATTCTGAACACATCCTTCCATAACATGAAGGAGGTGTCAGTTTCAAAACTATTCTTCATTTCTTTGAATATAGGCAATAACATCGCCTCTATTGACCTTGCTGCCTTGCTTCGCATTAATCTCAACAAGCTGACCACCAAGTGCTGCCGGAATCATTTCGAACTCGCCCCAAGGTGTACAGATGTAGCAGAAAGCATCGCCTTCCTTATATTCTTTACCGATAAACGGCTCTACGGCAGCCACTGCTTCAGCATCGCCTTGGAAGTCCCAGAATATCTGTCCCTTAACAGGTGACACGATAGCGTCAGCCTTAGCATGCTTGAAAGCTGCGGCCTGCTCCGGAGTTACTTTACTTCCTAACTTCGCATCCTTAGCGCTCTGCAAATCTGCTAAGAAGTTTTTCTTGGCCTGTCCGCTTCTATAGTTGCGATATTGCTCAGGGTGCATAGCCAATTCGAAGAGTTCTTCGTCGTCCTCTCCATACTCCCAGCCATTCTCGTCCATCTCTTTTCTAAAGTCGTCGAGTGCATTAGGAAGCAAAGTATGAGGATCAGCATCTGTAAATTCGCGGCCTTGCGCCTTGGCCAATTCAATCAATTCGGAATCAATCGAGCCGGGAATCTTACCACTCTTACCGAGAATCATACCCCACATAGACTCGTCCATCATCACAAAGCGACCCTTGCCCTGCTCCATCGTAAGGAGATTCATCAGTGCTATATTCTTTACATACTGGCTGAAAGGTGTTACCAATGGAGGGTAACCAACACGTGGCCATACATATTCAACCTCATTGAAAAGGTTCACAAGCATATCATCCATCGACAACTCTACGTCACCCTTCTTCTTTCTCAGGTTGTTGATTGTCTGACGAATACCGCCTAAGTCGGCCATCATGCTACCCATCATACCGCCCGGCAGGCCACAGCCCAACAATAAAGACGACATTATCTTGTTAGCAGGATTGATAAAGTAACCCAACCACTCGTCAATAAACTCCTGTGTAAGCGCACGGGCCTTCATATAAGCACTCATACTGATTTCAGGAACATCAAAGCCTTCGTTCTTCAACATGCTCAATACCGAGATGATATCCGGATGAACCTTACCCCAAGACAAGGGTTCGATGGCCGTATCAATGATATCGGCGCCGTTGTTGCAGACTTCAAGAA
>CAUURC010000115.1:0-5171 GCA_963547405.1 uncultured Prevotella sp. | reverse complement strand
ACATTCTTTCACAAACCTCCAAATGTTTTTAAAAGAAAATTTCAAAAAAGTTGAATAACAACAACGTACACATTATATAATATACGACCCACAAAACCATCGTCATTCTATCATTTGTCAACTTTTATTCACTCCAAAACGACCCGTAAAATACTCACATCTACGCGTCCAAATCTCAAAGCGCAAGGCTCAACAACGCAAAAAGCAACTATCAACCCTCGTTTTACAAGCCCCAAAATCGCAATTACGACCCTTTTAGCCCGCAAAAGCTATGCTTTGACCCTGCCAAAGCATAGCTTTTACATGGTAATCGCAGCCCTTTTACACGCCAAAAGCATAGCTTTTAGGGGAAGAAAACAGCACTACGGAGTCACCAAAAAACGTAAATCACTGATAGACAGACAAATACAAAACACGTCAAAACTCGCGTATTTGCACACAAAAAATATTCAGGCGGGAATATCGCAACCTGCAAACGCGGTTTGTAAAGATAATTCTGAACGATTATTGCTTTGATAAGTATCTTTATTAACAAGAATAAAATTTTTCCTAATAGTCGACTTTTTCCATATACATATCATCTATAATTATTCGATGTTGCTTAGAATCTAATCGATAGACCGAAACCGTTCCATCATCAAAATTACAGATCAACTGCCCATCATGATAGTAAAACATTCCATAATAAGTTTCACCCTTGTCTGTTCTTTCAGCTATATGCTGACCATTTATAGTCGTGGTTATTAGCAAATCATCTGTTCTAAGAATCCAACTTCCTTGAACCCAATGAGGTGCGGATTGCAAATGTCGTTTACGAAGCGTGTCCATAGGAGTCACCTTTGAAATTTCTTCGGAGCGAGAACTTATATTATCCAGGATTTCCACGTCCTTGTCAAGTAAGCCTTCTTCATGTACAATTGCGAATCGATAAACGATGATTACAGATATCATTAATACAACGACAAGCAACAACCTTTGCCAACGTTGCCAACAGCCACCGCTATCCTTTGTCTGTAGCCAACTTAATGAAGATATCTTTTGACGATTTGAAGAAAACGAATGCTTAGGCAAGTCTTGGCCTGCTAATTCGAATAGCGTTTCCTTCTCGACATAAACAGGCATTGGAGCAATCTTTCCCTCTGCATCACCATCTGTCAGCTCAACGCCCGAAACAGAATCATCCTCTATCCTATAGATAAACGGCATGCCACAGCGTGGACAGACACAATGAAACTCGCGCCCACCAGACACATCAGATATCTGAAACTTAAAACGGCACTTTTTACATTTTACTTCCATACTGGGCTAAAATATAAGATAGAGATTTATTAGAATGCTTTGGGGGATTTCTAAAAAGAAAGACAGGAGTGTTTTATTCAAAACGCACAATGGCCTTTTTCATCATCTTCCATTCACCATCCATATTGGTAGCAACGCCTTCTTCCTCCGTCACGACCCGCTTAGGAATCATATTTATATTGCCATGAACTTTACAAACAGTTTTGACGAATTGTGAAATACTTATCATTGCCGTTGCTAAAGCGTCGTGGGTAGCTAACATAACAAACGTTCCGTTCAGTCCATCAGTAGTAGAAAGCACGTAGATACTCTTGCCAATCTGTTCCTTTTCAGACACAGAAGAAAAGATTCCGTCAGGCGTGGGTGCTGACAAATAGAATCGCTTGACTGGCTCTTCTTGAGTATTCTTTGTCTGATCAGAAACGACCACCAAAGTTTCTTCTTTTTCAGGCCTTTGATTTTGTTGTACAACCAGACTTTCCAATTCAGCAATCCGAGCCTCAAGTCGCCCTATCCTACCAGTCATTTCTTCAACTAATGCTACCAGTTGATCTATCTGTGACTGCATATCGATATTATCTACATGTGGCGTATCTTCGTCGATGTCCTCCCCTTTAAAGAAAGAATTGAAAAACTTTCCCGACATAGTAGCTCTCTTTGCTTAATGTAAATGTTCTATTAAATTATCTCGAATACTTCCGATAATGGGATAGAAAAACAATGCATCTTCTATCAGTTCATCATCGTCCCTCCCCACATCATTTTTATTAACAAAGTTCCAACCATTAGCCAAATGATGTTCCAAGTCTTTGTTCACATATTCTATAAATACATTAAATGTGCTTCGGTCTACCAAGAATCGGTCGGAAACGTGCATCTCGTCACAAAGAGCGATAAAAAAATCATTAAAGTTCTTTACTTCTGCAACGATTTCTGAGCGCACCGAGGTACGATCCATATCCGCATAAATCAACGTTTCTTTTGAAATCATAGAATAATTATACTTCACAGCACTGTCAAAACTATCCAAAAGCTGATTTAATTGGCTGACACTTTCATTACCGACCTCATCACGAACCTGCAACAAAGCACCTCTACACGTAATTTCTTTCGGTTCTTTTCGCTCCATTATAACAGAGAAGCCATCCACGTCATACTTTTGTTGATATACATTCTCAAAGATAGATTGACTGAGCAAATCAATATCTCGCTGACCACCTATGATGTCAAGCACCTTACTTCCTGTTCCACTAAACATTACACTCCGGGGCATTCCAAGTCCTCTGTGCTTCATCATCTTAGCAACATAATAAATCAAGGCTGCATAAAAATAGATAAACACGATCTTGAACGTCGGATCTTCATTTAGTCTCTGGTTATAAGAAAATACCTCATTGGCTCCAACCACCTTATTATTTATAACAGAGAAGAGAAACGCGTTTATATCTTCGCTCTTACGCTTTGACGTAATGTCATCCAAAATACCATTCAGTTCTCCATACTTATCATCATCGGCATCAAACAATCGTTTAAAATAGTCCACATACTTGCGCAACATGGGATTACTGTCACCATGAGGAATTTCAGAAAAGCCGTCACCGAACAACACATTGCCCGCGTAGCGGAAAGAAGTAAGAATCACTGGATATTGTCCACCCGGCTCAAAAACAATTACATCGCTCGAACCGCCACCTATATCTATACCGGCTACAGTGCTGGCTGCACCACGAAAATGGCTGGAAGCCTTATAGAAATAATAAGGTGCAACAGACTCCGGCATCTGAATAAGGTTGGCCGGTGTAGTTTCTATTTCAAAAACCTCACGGACTGTTCTGCCCCACGCTCCTTCAAGTTTACGGATATTTCCCAACTTCATACTTAAAGGATAGAACCACACCATACGGGTCTTAGTTATATCACCATGCTCCAAAAGCACTTTAGTACGCATGAGCAGAGCCAATTCTGTAAGATAGGCCTTTATCCGTTTTCCATTCGAGACCTCCGTACTCCATTTTAGATTAGGTACAATGCGGTTACCATATCCGACGCTTTCCTTTTCATAAATAAAAGGAATATTCGCATCACCAAGTGCAACTATCGCATCAACATTCTCCACATCCAGTCGATCGCTCTCACTTAATACCGTCCGCTGCGGAAAGCCATAACCGTTGCCAATCTCTTTTGTAACGAACTCTTGTTTGATAATGACATCATAAAGCAAATTCTCGCCATGATACAATGTTGCCAACAAGCGCTCACTCGCCTTATCGCTGATACGTAAAGGTTCAGGCATAAGCCCATCACACATACACTCCACGTGCGTATTGGTCGTTCCAAAATCAACCGCAAAAGTAAATTGACTATGTCCCGCCGCATATTCAGCCCACTTGGGACATATCATCCCCTCGGCAGCCAATCCCCCTCTGTCATTCAATAGTTGTACTCCAATATAATCAAAGTCGGATGTCACCTTATAATATTGTGATCCTACCCGCTTTTCCACTTTGCGACTACGTTCACGAACGGTCACCTCATCTTCTCCCAGCTTGTTGCCAAAACCATTGTGATAGAAAGAAATAGAAAGACGATAATTTTCCAACATACCTAAGGCACGATCTACCAACTGAACATTGTAGCGATTGGTACCAGGAACACGAACGAATGGAAAAATTGAAAGAGCAAAAGGAACTGTTATAAACGCCCCTCTATTTGTTTTAGTATCGAACGAGAGATCTATATTGTGAGCCGTTAGATAGGTTCGTTTCAAAGTAATGAAGTGCCCAGCTTTCTTTATGGGAATTCTTAGAATAACCGTAACCGACTCTGTCTGCCCTGCTTTAGAACGACGCATCTCAAACCGTGGCAGCCCTCCTATCGTTTCCCAAAGGTCTGATACTTTAAAATATTTAAAGTATAAAGGTTTGATGGGTAATACAAAATGGCAATCGTCCACCTCTTTTGTTTCTGTAGTCATATTCCCGTCGAAGAAACAACTGCCATCCATTGGATAATCCAGTTTGATCAATGCAGGCTGCAGGAAGTCATCATCCGTCAACCATGGATATTGATGGTTTGTTGCAGGAAGTGTTCGTTTGCCCGGCTCCATCGCATAGTCTTCAGGCTTTATTTCTATTGTATCATTCCAATTAGCCGACACATATTTAAATGGATTAGATGCTGTGGCATTAAGATGATTCTGCAAGATGAGGGGCAACTGCTCATCCTCCACCTCATTGCTCGGTTCAACCATAAAGTCGCTTTGTGCTATTTCTTGCATGACATCCTCCTGACGAGCCTGATACAATGGACAACCGAGCACTTGCACCCCATCTTCCATCTTTACAAAGCTACTTTGCAAGAAAGCCATTGCCTTATCCACCTGATCCAAATCCATCGTAGAAGGATTACCGATATTTTCCAATATAGTCTTTTGCAGCTCTGGCTTCAAGAGTTCGAAACTTGTTATCAGATAGCTATTCACCTCTCCACAAAGTTTCTTCAATTGGGGATAGGCCGAAAACAGAGCATATATATAAAGAATGAATTTCTCGTTTCGGACATGCAACGGACGCCACAAATCGAATAAGTTCACATTCTGCTCAACGGGAATGGTAATATTTCCTTGTTCAGCATTAGGTGAAGCCATAAAGACAGAAACCGGAGAAGTCGATCCCACAACCTTATTTCCATAGAACAGGAAATAGACACGATCCATTCTGTCAAAGTTAAACGCCTCCTTATCTTGCTCCAAGAACATCTCTATTGTTTCGCCTAACAGCTTATGTTCCGGCTGACTTTTCAATTTTTCCAGTTCAACGTCCCTATTCCATTCCACCAGTTGAAGACGACTCTTCAGTTCTGAATAATTAAAG
>CAUURC010000114.1:0-5760 GCA_963547405.1 uncultured Prevotella sp. | reverse complement strand
CCATAGGTACAGCTAAAAGCAATGATACTGAAACTCCAACAATTTTAATATATCTCTTTATTTGGATTGACATCATACCATAGAATAATAATACAGAAGCTATTGCTATGAAAAGATATTCAACAATAGCACCTCTAGTGCCTTCTGCAATTCCGCTTGTCATTTTCACAAGACAAGATAAGATTAAGCCTATTAGAATAACTTTACTTTTATTTTGAATTGTTAAATAGTAAGCAGTAAAAAAGAATCCAACGCCAGCAAATGCATTTGAAATAATAGCAGCTATATTTGATATAGATTTACCAGAGTCCTCTGTCATCGCCAAACTATCACGATAAAAATCAGCAGCATTCGAAGAATCTACTAGCAATCTTACCAAACCAGTTGACAGATTTGATAATATAGAGGGCAAATGAATTAATGTTGATACGATAAATATAGAACATATAATATTTATTATCTTTAATGAGGGTGCTCTTATAATGACTTTTTTTACCATACCATATTTCATAATAGGATATACTCCTATCATAAGTGCCAAATATAGGTATATAAAGGGAAATATTTTTAATGGTTTTGGATTGAAATATGGATAGTTGGTGCCATAAGTCATGAATGAAAAAAAAGCATATAATACATAGGTGAATAATATAAAATAAGCAGCATTTAGCGACTTAACTTTTAAGTGGTATCTATATAAAGTTATACACCATAATAGGAAATAACATAATGCGAGAATCCGATCATGTCCCATATTTATTTCTTTTTAAGAATATTCGTTATAATTGAATTGATTATAACTCTTTCATTTCTACTTAATCCAATAACATACACTGAAAGACCAATAGAAATAAAATTAACTATTGAAAGAATTAAAACACGATAAAAAGTTGGTCCAAGTAATCCTTGAATAATATAAAGATTAATAATATTTAATATGGTGATAATAGAAGCAGGGAAAACGAAGAAAGAAAAATAGTCTTTAATAATACTCTCTTGATAATGTTTTTTCAAACAATACAATCTAATTGTATGTGATAAAATAGCAACTCCAATCATTGAATAATAAGAATATTCAACTGGATAACCTTTTATAAATAATACATAACACACTATTGGACATAATAAAGTTACACTTTCTACGGGTAGAAAATATTCCTTTACTTTTCCGGAAGCTTGCATTATTATAGAAATAGGATTATTCATCACCATTATTGTTATATATATTATAATTAACTTTGAAAATTGGATAGACATCGGTTCTGACGTTTTTAGCCACAAATTGAGTATAATATCCATCTCCAGGAATAATGGCAAGACGATTACCAACATACAATAATAAATCAATTTATTGCTTATTAAAAACAATTTGTTAAGATAGGAATAACTACCTTCTGCATACGATTTGATCATAACTGGCCTGACTGCCATAATAAAGCACGAACTAAGTGAATTCATTGCTCCATGAATCTGCATTGAAATAGCTCTTGCTGCATTTGCTAATGGTCCGAAAAATATATTTATCAAAATATTAATTACCTGATTCATTCCCACACTTGCCATAGATGCAAACAGATTCCAACCAGAGAATGAGAGTAACTCTTTTGTGAGGTCTTTATCAAACTTCATAACATAGTTACACTCCATATACCTTTTCTTACACAAAAATATGTAAACAGAAAAAGAAACACAAGGAACAAGCATTAATGCAAAGCCATAATATATTAACCGATCAAATACAATGAATGTCATAAAATAAGCTATAACCATCTTTGCTACGCATTCGAAGACATTTATATAAGCAAATAGATTCATATCCTCATGTGCAATTACGGAGGCTGAATAAGGACATTGCAGTAAGCTTACAATAAATGATATAATAGAAAATTGAAATAAGCAATTAACTGCCATCATTTTTTCTGTAGGGAAGTTAAGTTGTGTATTTACAAACCAAAGACCAAGTGTTTCTGCTATTATTATTGCCACAACTGATATTGCGGTATAAATATTTATACTTGTAGAAAAAATATCTCTCAATTTGTTATTATTATGTTCTCCCATAGCATAAGAGTAAAATCTCTGCGTGGCAGAAGGAAGAACGCTTGTTACACTACTTAACATAGTTACGACACCCGCAACGACATTAAAAATGCCATAATCTTCATCACCTAATGCTAATAAAACAAGACGTACGGTATAGAGGTTTATCAACATTACAATTGCCATTCTCAAGTACAGCAAGCCAGTATTTTTGGCAATTCTTTTGTTGGATTTGGTGATTGTATTCATTATCATTGGAATAATAGCTCCGGCTGGTGGTAACGCTCCACAATGCATTAGCATTCACTTGTGCAGCCGGAGTAGAGGATTAATAAAAAGATGTAATAATAACTATTTTCCATCCTTCCCATATCATACTCTGTTATTTTCTCCACACCATCTTATTGATAATACCCACATAAGACTGGATGAGATTAATCACCTTAGTTGATACATTCTCATCAGTATATGCAGGTACAGGATATGGGTCATCACCATTCTCGTGCATAGAGGTAGCAAGGGCTACTGCCTGACATACAGCCTCGGAAGTGATGGAACCGATGGTGAAGACACCCTTATCCATAGCCTCCGGACGCTCTGTAGAGGTGCGGACAGAGACTGCAGGGAAGTGGAAGAAGGCTCCTTCCTCTGGTACGGTACCGGAGTCAGAAACTACACAGAAGGCGTTCTGCTGTAGCTTGTTGTAGTCGAAGAAGCCAAGGGGCTTGTGCTGGATAACGCGCTCGTCGAATTTGAAGCCTCGTTTCTCGATCATCTTCTCTGAACGTGGGTGACAACTATAGAGAACTGGCATATCGTAGGTGCGTGCCATTTCGTTGACAGCATTCATAAGCGATATGAAGTTGTCTTCGATGTCAATATTCTCCTCACGATGGGCTGAAAGCAATATGTATTGCTTTGGTTTAAGGTTTAAGTCATTTAAGATGTTTGAAGCTTCAATCTGTGGGAGTACCTCACGAAGGACTTCTGCCATTGGGGAGCCTACAACATAAGTATACTCAGGCTTCACTCCACTCTCGAGGATGTAGCGACGAGCATGCTCTGAGTAGCACATGTTGACATCAGAAGTAACGTCAACGATTCTGCGGATAACCTCTTCAGGAAGGTTCTCGTCCTTGCAACGGTTACCAGCCTCCATATGGAAGATAGGTATTTTGAGACGCTTTGCAGCAATGATGGAGAGGCATGAATTGGTATCGCCAAGAACGATGATGGCATCTGGCTTAACCTCTACCATGAGGTCGTAGGACTTGGAGATGACATTGCCAATGGTTTCGCCAATGTTCTTTCCAACTACTCCGAGGTAGTGGTCAGGTTTGCTAAGACCAAGGTCTTTGAAGAAGACTTCATTGAGATTATAATCGTAGTTCTGACCGGTATGGACTAATACGTGATCAAAATACTTATCTGCTTTCTTTATAATAGCTGACATTTTAATTATCTCTGGGCGAGTACCCACGATAGTCATCAGTTTTAACTTCTTCATTGTGTGTTACAGATTATAGTGTGGATACATGTCTTTGTGAGCGTAAACCCATTCAGCAAGTTCGCGAACCATTGTCTCATAATTAGGTATGAGGTAAGGAAACTCGAAGTTGGTACGCTTGAGAGACTTGTCAGCATTGACGCCCTCGATAGGATTGATCTTGATGCTACCATTGCGGAAATACTTGTTGAAGAGTCCACAAAGCTCATACTTGCTGATGGAATAATCAGGTACGGAATTCACAAGACCGTGAGCACGAGTAAGCGCTGCCTGCTCCATAGTTTTAGCGAGTTGGAGAGTGGTCTGACCTGTCCACATAGCCTTGGTGAATCCGTTG
Source organism: uncultured Prevotella sp. (assembly GCA_963547405.1). GTDB lineage: Bacteria > Bacteroidota > Bacteroidia > Bacteroidales > Bacteroidaceae > Prevotella. Next base: position 1,876 of record CAUURC010000114.1, on the reverse strand, counting down.
ATCTCGCCTTCTTGATGGAGGAACCAGTTGAGGAGACCGATGCCCTTAGGATTAATATCCGGACCTACGATAGAGTTGCGAAGAGTGATGTTCTTGTCGTCATTGAGTTCGCCAAGAGCCTTGGAACGATCGTAGAAAGTCTCGCCATCCTGAAAATCTCTTTCAGTGTAGGAACCTCTGCGACCAGAGAACACACAGTCGGTGGACATATGGATAACCTGGGTGTTGGTATCCTTGGTTACATCTGCAAGGAAGTGAGGGAAGTATGAGTTGAGGAATGAAGCAAGTGCGTGATTCTGTTCAGCAAACTGATTGAGCACGCCAATGCAGTTGATGACGGTATCGTAATTGCCCTCAGTAATCACCCTAATGAGGGTATCGGTATCTAAAGCATTGCAAGCAAAGGAGGGAATGTACCGCGACTCGCGAATGTCGAAGCCATAGACATAATGACCTTGCTCTTTGAGATAGAGGGATATGGTATGACCTGCCATACCATTGCATCCGCATATAAAGAATTTCATATTAAATTTTCAATTTATCATAGACTATCGGCTACACCTTAGCAATTAAGCAAACTTATTGCTTTCGGTTTACACGATAGTTCATATTATTTTATTCAGAACGATAGTCACGAGCTTTTGCACGATCCTGAAGACCAAAATCCTCACGAATGAAGTTCAACTTCAATAGCAATTCCTTCATACCCTCTACATCGAGGCGAGCGGTATTGTGAGAGTGATATTCCTCTACCTGCTCCACCTTGTGATCGCCTTCGGTGAAGAACTTGTCGTAGTTGAGGTCGCGATTGTCGCATGGGATGCGGTAGTAACTGCCCATATCTTCGGCCTTGGCCATCTCTTCACGGGTTACGAGGGTCTCGTAGAGTTTCTCGCCATGGCGAGTGCCTATGACTTTTACCTCCGTCTGACCATACTTAGGGTCAATCTTGGCATAGGTCTGCTTGAGGGCTTCAGCAAGGACATTGAGGGTGACGGCTGGTGCTTTCTGTACGAAGAGGTCGCCATTCTCGCCATGGATGAAGGCGTAGATGACGAGGTCTACTGCATCGTCGAGGGTCATCATGAAGCGTGTCATGTTAGGATCGGTTATGGTGATAGGGTTGCCTTCCATCATTTGTTCTACCCAGAGAGGGATGACGGAACCGCGAGAGGCCATAACGTTGCCATAGCGAGTACAGCAGATGGTGGTGCGAGCATCCTTACCGAGGGCGCGTCCCTGGGCAATGGCTACCTTCTCCATCATAGCCTTGGAAATACCCATAGCATTGATAGGGTATGCAGCCTTGTCGGTAGAAAGGACTACGACATTCTTGACTCCATGTGCGATTGACGAGAGAAGGACGTTGTTGGTGCCTTCGACATTGGTGCGGACGGCTTCCATTGGGAAGAACTCGCAGGATGGTACCTGCTTGAGGGCTGCTGCGGAGAAAACGTAATCCACGCCTACCATAGCGAAGTCAACTGTTTCACGCTGGCGAACGTTACCGATGAAAAACTTTACTTTGTGGGCAACATCAGAACGATTGGCCTGAAGGAAGTGGCGCATATCATCCTGTTTCTTTTCGTCACGTGAAAGGATACGGATTTCCTTGATGTCGGAATCGAGAAAACGACGGAGAACTGCGTTACCAAATGATCCTGTACCACCTGTGATAAGCAGAATTTTATCTTTAAATACTGACATAGTTATCTTGTATATTCAATTTACAATATATTATTTACACATAAAGATACTCATTATACTATATCTTCTCCTCAAAACCACGGAAGTGAACATTGAGTTCGTGTAGGTGCTCAAGGAGTGTACCGAGAGGAGTGCCTTTAGTAATCTGAGCGAAGGCATTTACATCCTT
>CAUURC010000113.1:0-5913 GCA_963547405.1 uncultured Prevotella sp. | reverse complement strand
CAAGTTTCTTACCATAAAGATAAGAAATCTTGCAGATTTATCAAAAGGATATGTGGGTTAATTTACTGGATATCAGATATTAATAGCCTATTTAAGGGACGACTAAATAAAAGTTAAGGGATGAAATCCTTTCTTGGATTTCATCCCTTTTGTTACTTTTGTTTTTTTCGACAAAACTTCAATAGCATGGGCAAAAGTATATATTTCTCTCAGCGGTTCCTGTGACGTTTGCGGAAGGCTCTTATTTGATTTAGGGAGCTTGGTTTTCAAAAAATAACAAGGAATTGCCTATTTAGAGACAATCCCGCAAGGAACATCATACTGTTTAAGTTTTACCAGACAGCAATATCCCAAAAACTTACCTTCGCACAATATTCCTATTCCACAATGTCTATTAAACAGGTGTTGCAGATAGGATAATTATACTGCAGAAGCATTTATTGGATAACAATGTAACTAATTGATTTTCGCAAATCAGAAATTCAATTTTCTAAGCAAAACTTTGTTGAGTGCCTGAATCTGTCGACTTTGTTTTTCAAATCCAGCCTTAATGTTATTGATTTGATTAAAGATGTCGCTAGCCGTGTTTTGTATTAGATTAGGCTTTCTCATTCGCTTGTCTGCATTGGGATTTACAATGATATTGATGCCTTTTTCCACCAGTCTTATAGTAATATCTTGCCCTGTCATTACCGGATCTCCATCATAATGGATAACTCCAGGATGATCACGATGGATACGAAGTGTCTTACATCTGAAACTTTTTATCTTAGAACTTTTATCCAAGGTTTTGTTAAACATATCAATGCTGATTTGTGGTGCTTCGAGCACATCAAATGGTTCCATAATCACAACATCCAATAACCCGTCGCTCATAGAGGCTTGCGGTGCTATATAAGCATTGTTTCCATATTGTGACGCGTTGGCACATGAAATTAAAAAAGCCTCGTACTGAGTAGTTCCATTTTCTCCTTCAATAGTATAAGTTTCAGGTTTATATTTCAGTCCCTCACGAAGAATATTCTCGACATAAGAAATGGGACCACGCTTTCCTGATTCTGCAAATTTTTGACTGACAAATGCATCGAATCCCATTCCACTGGTACAGAAAAATGGATGCTGATTAATGATACCATAATCTAATTTATGAATGACACATTGATTGACTATCTCAATAGCTTTTTTGATATTCATGGGTAGCATAAGGTGGCGAGCCAAACCATTCCCAGAACCACAAGGTATCACCCCAAGTGCTGTTTCAGAATTGGTGATTGCTTTGCCCACTTCATTCACTGTGCCATCACCACCAACCGCGACGACCACATCAATACCATCTATTTTGCATTGAGAAGCAATCTCTGATGCGTGTCCGGCATATTCTGTAAGCTTCAACTGATAATCAAACTTATTTTTATCAATCATTTTTTCGATAAGTTCCGGTATACCAGCTTTGCTCGAATTGCCGGAAATGGGATTCATGATAAAAACAATCTTTTTCTTCATTTATACATGTTTTATCTTTTGCAAACTTACATAAAATCCTCCGATTACAAGTCAGTTTACTGAAGAAAAATACATTCATGCTTGCCTTCTGATTTTATGACAATGCCAAAATCCTCTATAAAACACTTTTCCATATAAAAATAATTGAAAGTCATATATTTTTCGTACCTTTGCAGCCTATAAAAAAATTAACGTAGTTTTCTACACCTTTATAATTAAAATGGGACAATTACAAGAAAGATACGCTGCCTATCGTGAGCCACAGAAATTCATAGAAGCGGGAGTGTATCCATATTTCCGTGCAATTACCAGTAAACAAGGACCTGAAGTCACAATGGAAGGGCATAAGGTTTTGATGTTTGGCTCTAACGCTTATACAGGACTCACAGGGGACGAAAGAGTGATAGATGCCGCCCACAAGGCTTTAGATAAGTATGGATCAGGATGTGCTGGAAGTAGATTCCTTAATGGAACATTGGATTTGCACATTCAATTGGAAAAAGAGCTTGCAGAATTTGAAAACAAAGATGAAGCCCTATGCTTTTCAACAGGCTTTTCTGTGAACGCAGGTGTCATTCCTGCTATTGCGGGACGTGGTGATTATATCATCTGTGATGACCGTGACCATGCGAGTATTGTAGATGGTCGCAGATTAAGCTTTGCCACACAACTTCGTTACAAGCACAATGATATGGAAGACTTGGAACGAGTTTTACAGAAACTTCCATATGAAGCAATTAAATTAATTATTGTCGATGGCGTGTTCTCTATGGAAGGGGACTTGGCGAAATTACCAGAGATTGTTGAATTAAAGCGTAAATATAATTGCTCTCTTATGGTAGATGAAGCCCATGGTCTTGGTGTCTTTGGTAAGCAAGGTCGTGGTGTTTGTGACCATTTCGGCTTAACAGACGAAGTTGATATGATCATGGGAACCTTCTCAAAGAGCTTAGCTTCAATCGGTGGATTTATTGCTGCCGACAAAGACACAATAAATTATTTGCGCCACACTTGCCGTACATATATTTTCTCCGCAAGCGATAGTCCTGCAGCAACAGCAGCAGCTTTAGAGGCCTTGCATATCCTTAAGGAAGAACCTGAACGCTTGGAGCACTTATGGGATATTACAAATTATGCTTTGCGACGTTTCAGAGAGGAAGGATTTGAAATTGGAGACACAGAGAGTCCGATTATCCCTCTTTATGTTCGTGACATCAATAAGACATTTGAGGTTACCAAACTTGCATTCGAGGCAGGTGTGTTTATCAACCCTGTAATTCCACCCGCATGTGCGCCTCAAGACACTTTAGTTCGTTTTGCTTTAATGGCTAACCATACAAAAGAGCAAGTTGAGCGTGGAGTTCAATCACTCAAAGAAGTTTTCGTTAAAGAAGGTATTATTAAATAGTAACGATCCCGCCATGAAGAAAGTTTGATGGTTTTCACTCATCAATATAGATACTCATGACGGACAGATTAATAACAAAAAGGCTCGGTATGTCAAGCATGCCGAGCCTTATTTGTTTCTATATATAATGTCATTACAACATTATTGTATGTATATTTTACTTATTCAGAGCCAAAGAAGTTGCAACAGCAATGGCAACGGTAGCACCAACCATTGGGTTGTTACCCATTCCCAGGAAGCCCATCATTTCAACGTGTGCAGGAACTGAAGAAGAACCTGCAAACTGAGCGTCAGAGTGCATACGGCCCATTGTGTCAGTCATACCATATGATGCTGGACCTGCGGCCATATTATCCGGGTGAAGCGTACGACCGGTACCACCACCTGAAGCAACAGAGAAATAAGGCTTGCCTGCTGCAACACGTTCCTTCTTATAAGTACCAGCTACCGGATGCTGGAAACGTGTTGGGTTAGTCGAGTTACCCGTAATAGATACGTCAACGTTCTCCTTCCACAAGATAGCAACACCCTCACGAACATCATCGGCACCATAGCACTTAACCTTGGCACGAGGACCATCAGAGTAAGCAATCTCCTTAACAACATTCACCTGACCTGTATAATAGTCAAACTGAGTCTGAACATAGGTAAATCCATTGATGCGGCTGATAATCATGGCTGCGTCTTTGCCAAGACCGTTCAAGATAACACGCAATGGCTTCTGGCGAACCTTATTAGCCATTTCCGCAATCTTGATAGCACCTTCTGCGGCAGCAAATGATTCGTGACCGGCGAGGAATGCAAAACATTCTGTTTCTTCGCGGAGCAGACGAGCGGCAAGGTTACCATGGCCAAGACCCACTTTACGGTCGTCGGCTACAGAACCGGGGATGCAGAAACTTTGCAAACCGATACCGATTGCCTCGGCTACATCAGCAGCTGTTTTCACACCTTTCTTAATAGCGATAGCAGTTCCACAAACATAGGCCCACTTTGCGTTTTCAAAGCAGATACGCTGTGTGTCTTCGCAGAGCTGGTAAGGATCTACACCTGCATTCTCGCAAATCTCATTAGCCTCTTCGATACTGTTAATACCGTTCTCTTTCAAAGCAGCAAGGACTTGGTCCATACGACGCTCTTGGCTTTCAAAACTTACTTTTCTAATCATAGTTGTATCTCCTTCTTATTCTTTACGTGGATCAATAAATTTGACAGCACCCTGCTCTTCGCTGGTTCTGCCGTAGCAGCCGGTGAACTTCTTAACAGCTTCGTTAGCGTCCATACCATTCTTAATGGCTTCCATCATCTTGCCAAGGTGAACATATTCATATCCACAAACCTGATTATCCTTGTCAAGGAACTGCTTGGTGATGTAGCCTTCTGTCAGTTCCAGATAGCGGGTACCCTTAGCAACTGTACCATAGAGTGTGCCGGTCTGGCTGCGCAATCCCTTACCCAGGTCTTCAAGACCTGCACCGATAACCAGACCACCTTCAGAGAAAGCACTTTGGCTACGGCCGTAAACAATTTGGAGGAAGAGTTCACGCATAGCTGTATTGATGGCGTCGCATACCAAGTCGGTATTCAATGCCTCAAGAATTGTCTTACCGGGGAGAATTTCCGAAGCCATGGCTGCAGAGTGTGTCATACCGGTACAACCGATCGTCTCAACCAAAGCCTCCTGAATGATACCGTCTTTAATGTTGAGAGACAATTTACAAGCACCTTGCTGCGGAGCACACCATCCCACACCGTGAGTATAACCAGAGATATCTTTAATCTCTTTTGCTTGAATCCATTTTCCCTCTTCAGGAATTGGAGCAGGGCCATGATTTGGGCCTTTGGCGACAACGCACATGTTGTCAACTTCTTTTGAATAGATCATTTTGTGTATTATTTATGAATAATAAAATAATAAAGAATCGTCTATGTATTATAATACACTGCAAATATAAGAAAAACTTAGCAAATACAGATATGTCAGTCCATGTTTTTCAATTATTAATACCAAAACGCGGCTTTTACAGCATTGTCTAAAAATAATATTTACAAACAAAAACAAACCTCTCCGAATCCATTCTGCCCCTACTCCCCTTATCAATGTCTCCGCCCACATAATCATATATGTTTATCTTTTCATTGTGTTTCTTTTGATTGACACGAAGGCACGTTATGCTATTACTACAAATAACATGTTTTGTTACTTTTATCCTACATTCAAACAAATTATATCAGTTTTTTCCTATCATGTAGCAATATCACAAAATTATGACAATCAGACTTGTTAAGTCTTTTAGTTACTTGCAGTTCATTTAAATTATTTCACTAATAAGAGGAAAAACAATATGACAAAAGAGAAGTTCTTCACATCCATGGGATGGATTGGCATGGCAACATCAGTATTAATGTATGTCTTTTATTTTGCGCAGATAGAAAACAACTTAGCCGGAAATAAAGGAACCTTTATCCAGCTTTTCATGGCCGGTATCAACTGCACACTATGGTTTTCATACGGTCTGTTCAAGGAAAAACGCGATTTGCCGATTGTCATTGCCAACATTCCAGGTATTATCTTTGGTTTTGTTGCCGCTTTTACAGCATTATAATCCAATAAAAAACGAAACAATTACCCTCTTCATTCTTCAAAGTGGAGAGGGTAATTTCCTTTTAGCTAATAAACAGGATATATATATTGCAAGGTTCAGCGACTACTATCAACCCACCCAAAGCCATGCATATAACTTTACTTCTTCGATTAATTTCATATAGGATTAGCCCACCTCGCCCCTCCCAAGAGAGTGTGTGAGCTAACGAAAGAATCATAACGAAACTAATCAAAAGCATAGTTAAAGCGATGAATGGATAAGAATAAAAACGAATCCAAACCAAAATTAAAGTTGTGATTAGCTTTCTCAAGTTAGCCCACTCCCCTTTTGGGAGCGTCGGGATGGGCTTTCGTTCACTGTGAAATTTTCGTACAAACCGCTCGTTTATTTTGCGTC
>CAUURC010000112.1:0-5999 GCA_963547405.1 uncultured Prevotella sp. | reverse complement strand
TCATGCGGATTCGCGATCCTCTAAATGCGCTTTATCCAGTTGGCTTTTCGCATAATTGAGGGTCACTTTAAACTGTTTGGCACGCTTCGACGGAATCTCAAACATGGCGTCCATCATGACGGCCTCAACAATAGAACGGAGACCACGCGCTCCCAATTTATATTCAACAGCCTTATCCACGATAAAATCGAGAACATCTGTATCAAATGTAAGCGTTATGCCATCCATTTCAAACAGCTTGATATACTGTTTTACGATCGAGTTTTTAGGCTCTTCTAAAATACGGCGCAATGCTTTCCGATCGAGTGGTTCCAGATAAGTCAGCACCGGTAGACGACCAATGATTTCGGGTATCAAGCCAAACGACTTCAAGTCTTGCGGCAAGACATATTTCATCAGGTTGCTTTTATCTATGTTCCGCACATTCTGTACAGAGTTAAAACCTATGACATGCGTATTCAGTCGATGGGCAATCTTACGTTCTATACCATCGAACGCGCCACCACAGATAAACAGTATATTCCGTGTATCTACATGAATATAGTCCTGATCAGGATGTTTACGACCACCCTTTGGCGGAACATTGACCATCGTTCCTTCCAGAAGTTTCAACAGACCTTGCTGCACGCCCTCACCGCTTACGTCACGCGTAATGGAAGGATTATCGCTCTTGCGCGCTATCTTATCAATCTCATCTATAAAGACAATGCCCCGCTGTGCCGCTTCCAAGTCATAATCGGCCACCTGCAACAAACGACTGAGAATACTCTCAACGTCCTCGCCCACGTAACCGGCTTCCGTAAACACGGTAGCGTCGACTATCGTGAAGGGGACTGACAAGAGCTTGGCTATCGTACGAGCCAGCAATGTCTTGCCGGTACCGGTACTTCCCACCATAATAATATTACTCTTCTCGATCTCCACGCCCTTGTCATCGACAGGCTGTTGCAATCGCTTATAATGATTGTATACGGCCACGGACAAATAGCGTTTAGCTTCATCCTGACCGATGATGTACTCATCGAGATACTTCTTGATGTCTTTAGGCTTGGGCACTTTCTTCAGCGCAAAGCGATCCGACTTCTTTCGCGGATTCGCCTCTGGCTCGAGCATACCGGTTGTTTTAAGAATATGATATGCCTGCTGAACGCAATCTTCGCAAATATCGGCTTCAAGGCCCGAAATCAGAATCTTAACTTCATCCTCACGTCGACCACAGAAGCTGCAAATTTTCTTTGACATCATTTATTCTCTTTTGTAATGTTACTTTTCCGAACCAACAGCGAGTCTATCATACCATAGTCTTTTGCTTCCTGTGCCGTCATCCAGTAATTGCGATCCGAGTCGGCCCACACCTTATCAAACGGCGTATGTGAATGCTCGGCTATAATGGTATAAAGTTCCTTCTTGAACTTCTGAATCTCACGGGCCTCGATTTCAATATCGGAAGCCTGTCCCTGAACGCCACCTAACGGCTGATGAATCATGACACGGCTATGCGTCAGTGCCTGACGTTTGCCTTCCTGACCGGCCACCAGCAACACGGCAGCCATAGACGCGGCCATTCCAACACAAATCGTCGCAACGTCACTGGAAATGAACTGCATCGTGTCGTAAATACCCAGACCGGCAGTTACGCTGCCACCGGGGCTGTTGATATAAATAGAAATATCTTTCGTATTATCTACCGAATCCAAAAACAACAACTGCGCCTGCAGTGTGTTGGCCGTATAGTCATCTATCTGTGTTCCAAGAAAGATGATGCGTTCCATCATCAGGCGAGAGAACACGTCCATCTGCGTCACGTTGAGCTGACGCTCTTCGAGGATATATGGATTAAGGTATTGTCCTTGCGACTTGATAACATCATCAAGAACCATACTATTTATTCCCAAATGCTTGGTAGCGTATTTTCTAAAATCATTCATAAAACTAATTTCCTTTCGTTATCGAATAAAAACAGAGGTTATCGACCTCTATTTTGCAATCTTCATTAGAACAAAGATAGTAAAAAAAGTCGATAACCTCTGTTTATAAGAAGTTTTTTTTCAAAAACGTTATTTCTTTTAATGTGAAACTGATTATTTACCAGTTTCTTCCATCATCTTATTGAAATCATCAAGTGATATTTCAATTTCATTGAGTTTGACAACAGCCTTCAAAGCCGCAATCAACTTCATATCAATGGCACGATCTACAAAGCCGTCTACGTTTTCACGCTTCTTCAACAGTTCATCCGCATAGTTGGCAACATACTCATCAGGTACATTGTTCATGCCATACTGAGCAAACTGTACGCGCGCGGTTTCCTTGGCAGCTTCTTTTATATCAGCGTCGTCTACCTTAATCTCATGAGCAGCAACCAACTGCTCCTTGATCAGGTGCCAATTCAGCTCCTTAATACTCTGGGCAAAGTTCTTCTCAACAAACTCCTGACCCTTATCCTTATTATTATTGAGCATCACACGCTTCAGCAGAGCTTCAGGATAGGTCAGTTCACCCACCTTCTTCTCGCAGTAAGCACGTACGTCAAGAATAAACTTATAATCGCTATCGGTAATCAGTTGTTGCTTCACGCCTTCAGCAATCTTGTTACGGAATTCCTCTTCGCTCTTTACTGCGTCTTTGCCAAACACCTGATCAAAGAGTTCCTGATTTACTTCATGGCTCTTATAACGCTGAATTTCAGTCACCTGGAAGCTGAAATCACCCACGTGGTCAGCTACCTGATTACGCTCAATCTTCAGCAATCCTGCTATTTCAGAATCGTTATCGGGATAGGCCTTGCGAGGATTGAACGTGATGATATCACCCAACTTAGCACCTTCGAAAAGCTTCTTCTGATCTTCTACCTTTATATAAGCGGGCATAAGAGAAGCTGTTTCGATTGTGATACCGCCTTCGAGCGTGTTGCCCTGCTCATCGAGTTCGCGCAAATCACCTTTCAACAAGTCGTTGCCTTCAAACGTTTCAACCTTCTCATAGCTACCTGAACGCGAAGCGAACATTTCTACCTGACGATCGATCAGCTTGTCGTCAACCGTGATATTATAGTAATCGATCTTATTCTTACCATTCAGCTCTATCTTGAATTCTGGAGCTACAGCAATATCAAACTTGAAAGTGTAGGGACCATCTTTCTCCAAATCCTGTGCATCCTGCGTCTCTGAAGGAAGAGGTTCGCCAAGCATTTGAATCTTATTGTCCTGCACATACTTGTAGATTTGCTCACCCACCAACTTATTGATGGCGTCCATCTTTGCAGAAGTACCAAACTGTTTTTTAATCAAACCCATTGGTACCATACCGGGACGGAATCCGGGATAATTAGCTTTTTTACGATAATCTTTCAATGTCTTCTCGACATTCTCTTTGTAATCAGCTTCTTCGACTGTCAGCGTCATCAAACCATTGACTTTGTCGGGATTTTCAAATGAAATGTTCATTTCTGATAGTTACTTTATAGTTTATGATTATAATCTGGATTGCTCATGTGCAGGCACAATGCGGCCTCACGATAATAGGTGTGCAAAAGTACTGCTTTTTAGCGTAATCACCTAATTATAATAAAGGAATATGCTAAAAATTTGTTGTTTTTAACCACACGAATGGCCATTCCCACTCTTCTATTCGGCTTCCCGTGCACGCCGTTCCTCGTCGAGCATCTGAAAATCTTTCTTGCGCAATACGAAACTATTACTCAAGTACTTCTCACGCACAATCTTATTAGAAGCCAACTCTTCGGGCTTCCCTTGGAAAAGAATTCTTCCCTCAAACAAAAGATAAGCTCGGTCGGTAATGGTCAAAGTCTCCTGCACATTGTGGTCGGTAATCAGAATACCGATATTGCGATACTTCAACTGCCACACGATATGCTGAATATCTTCTACCGCTATCGGGTCGACACCCGCAAACGGTTCATCCAGCATTATGAACTTAGGACTAATGGCCAAACAGCGTGCGATCTCGGTACGGCGGCGCTCGCCTCCCGACAACTGGTCGCCTTTATTCTTGCGCACCTTAGTAAGACGAAACTCCTTGATGAGACTTTCCAAACGAGACAACTGCTCTTCGCGCGACAACTTGGTCATCTCCAACACCGACATGATGTTATCTTCGACGCTCATCTTGCGGAATACGCTGGCCTCCTGTGGCAGATAGCCGATACCGGCTCGAGCGCGCTTGTAAACGGGATAAGTAGTAATCTCCTCGTCGTCAAGATATACATGCCCTTCGTTAGGCACAACCAGTCCTGTCGTCATGTAGAAAGACGTCGTCTTGCCCGCTCCATTAGGCCCAAGCAGCCCCACTATCTCGCCTTGCTTCACGTTAATACTCACGCCATTGGCAACAACACGCTTGCCATAACGCTTCACAAGTCCTTCCGTGCGCAGGGTCGTCAGTTTTATTTCGTCCATAAAGTCATTTTATTTGCGTGCAAAAATACGAAGAATTTGTGTAAAACGGGCAGAATCTGATAGAATCGTAAACAATGACAGAATAATCATGGCATGTTAATTAACATGAGTCGGGCATAAGAAAAGAGCCTTCATATATTCCGCTCATGCCTTTTCCAACGCATGATACGCTTTTAATCCCTTTGTAGTCAGAAGATATTTCTGACGCGGAGAATTTGGCTTGTCGGGATATAACATGGTTACGAAGCCTTGCGTTATAGAAGGAGAAAGCGACGTTTTCTTGAAACTCACACGGTCTTTTAGGCCCAGCAAATCCATCATAGCTTTTAAAGACAACTGTTTAGTTCCAATAACATGAATCAAACGAGCAACATACGCATCCTCTGGTATAAACGAAGTCGTTTCTGTTACTTGATGGGTTGATGGGTAGCTTGATGGGTTACTTGATGGGTCAATGAGCATATATCTGTTTTTCAACTCATTATTTTCATTCAATATCAAGTTTCGGAAGAACTTCTCTAAAAACGATTTGTCTACGTCTATGCCTTTTGATGGATTGCGATAGTTGGCACGCACTAAGGCATTACGGAAGTACCATGAGTTATCCGCAAAGAGGTCGTTGTTTACATTGAATCCCATTGAGCGCAGATATTTAATCATGAATACTGCTGTTGTACGGGTGTTACCTTCACGAAAGGGGTGATTCTGCCAAATCATTGCTGTAAAGTCCACAATATGTTCTATCATCTGACTGACAGATAGACCTCTATATTTGAACTGACGTTCTTCGCTGATATCAAATTTTAATGCTTCCATAATATCATCGGCCCGTCCATATAGTATTGTATCTCCTTGAAGCACCCACTCTTTTTTAGAGATATCATAGTTGCGTATTTCGCCCGCATGCTCAAACACACCTTCGAAAATATGACGATGGATACTCAAATATTCTGAAGCTTTAAGAGAGAAAGACCTTTCGTTTAACAACTTAGTGATGTTGACAGCAACTTTATCAGCCTCTTCTGTATCTTGGTCGCTTTGATCACGAGTTGTTTTACTTAAATAATAAGTCTGAAGCTGATCCCGTACATCATCTATCGTGATATCGCCTTCGATATGCTTTAGAGCAGTCTCTTTGAGATAATCAGATACACGCAGCCCATCAACATCTTGCAAACCGATGGCAGTACGCCACGCAGATGCTTTTTCGCGCTTATGAGGTTCGCTTGCCCGCTCATAAGCTTCGAAATCGATGTATCGTTGTGTATTATCTTCCATATAATATAATGGCAAATATAACACTTTTCGGTCAAGCAATTGGTAAACTTCCTAAAGAAAATACCTGAAAAATCATCCACAGAGGAAAACACGGACAAAAAAGAACGGTATTCGGGGAAGCGGATGACACGAAAAGAGAGCACTTAGACCTTGACACAGCCTTTGTTCAGCATGCTATGAAGCTATTTTAACGTGAGTTCGTCAACATTTCAAAAAACTTATTCCGAATAGGCGTAAACATAATAATAGCTAAAAGTATGACTCTACTCAGAACTTTTGCAAACTTTTCTGTTCCCATATATC
>CAUURC010000111.1:0-6101 GCA_963547405.1 uncultured Prevotella sp. | reverse complement strand
GCAGATTAGCCCGCAAGCTCGTTCTCCCCTCCTTTGGAGGGGTTGGGGGAGGCTCCCATTCGTTAGGTGATAATCGCTTACTTCGGCAAATGGAAAACCTGCGAGAGTTCCTTCATCTGCGCGTCGCTCATTCCATCTGGTTCGAAGCCCATGGCTTTACAGTCCAAATAAATGGCGGCACTCTTCGACAGCACATCAATTTGGTCGAACGCATCCATGATATCCGTGCTTTTGGCAAAGACACCGTGCTTTTCCCATAGCACCACGTCGTAATCCTCAAGTTCTTTCAGCGTTCCTTCGGCCAAGGCGTTCGAGCCCGGAATAGCGTAAGGAACGACGCCCAGCCCCAGCGGACAGAAGGCTTTCGTCTCGGGAATCATGCTCCACAACAAGCGTGTGAGCACATCTTTCTCCAAAAATCTCTTGCCATGGCTCATGGCCACAAGTTCGATTGGGTGTGTGTGCAGCGTAGCCTTAATTTCCGTCTTTCGCTCGAGTTGTCGAGCGTGAACCATCAGGTGGCTCGGCAATTCAGAAGTTGGAAGCACGGGATTGTCGGCGATGATGACATAACTACTGCAGTCGTCGAGCACACGAATGACGCTTCCGTTCTCCATCGGCCAGCGAGCAAGGTCGCGCATGCGTCGTCCCGTTCCCTTGCAGAAGAAATATTGGCCCTTCAAGGCTGGCAGCGTCGCTCCTATCTCTTTTATGTCGCTGATAGCTGGGAGCGCCTTGATTTCGTCGTCGATGAACGCCGTGATGTTGACGGTGATGTTCCCGCCGTTGCGCTCGGCCCACCCTTTCTGCCAGAGATATCCGGCCACTTCCGCAATCTTGCCAACCTCGTTTTCCAATCGGGGACGGCCGTCTAAAATACTTTTCATAATCATTTGCTTGTTTTAATTCAGTACGATCATAACAATTGAGGCAGGAACGAAGAAACAACCAGAATCACGATGCCCACGACGAGCACGGCTATTGTTCGTCGCCCACAGCCTTTCCACTCTTTCAGTAGTATGCCCCAAACGTTGGAGAAAACGACGTCGAGCGCCATCAGTATGCAGAACGAGAACGTAATCAGCACGGGCGAGTCGGTAAGGAAGCCTTTGCCCAGAGCCAATCCAAAGAACTGGCTGTACCACAACGCTCCCGCCAAAAGGCAGAAGAGAATGTTGTTAGCCCACACGCTTCGCTTGCCGTAATCACTCCAAGTGTGGTTCTTTTGGTTCTGCCAGAGACAGTAGACGGCGTTAGTAGCGAAGCCGCCGACCGTAACGAGCAAGGTGGCGGGCAGCGTCTTGAACAGGCCGGACGTCGCGGCAAAATGCAAGCCGCTCCCAAACTCCAGCCCCACATTGAAGCACGCGCTCATGCAGCCAGCCAAGAGTGCGATGGCGATTCCTTTCGGGAAATTGAATTCCTTGACGGCTGCGCGCTTCGCTTCGTCACTAAGCTGAGCCGCCTTCATCGAGCCCGCAACGCCGATGACGGCAATGCCCACGAGCGTCACTCCTACTCCAATGAGCACCGAGACCGTCAGTTTTTCCAAGTGGTGCCCCTCGGGATAGATGACGTTCAGCATAATAGGACCGAGTACCGTTCCCAATCCCGCGCAAGTACCCAAAGAGATGCTCTGTCCGAGCGCAACTCCGAGATAACGCATGGAAAGTCCGAAGGTTAGCCCTCCCACGCCCCAAAGAATACCGAAAAGAATGGTCATGTTGATGTCGAACATGTGATCGGCGGTAAAGAGATCCGTCAGCGAGTGTCCCGAAGGCACAGCAAGCAATGCGCCAAGCAGCGGGAGCAACAGCCATGCGAACACGCCCTGCACGAGCCAGTAGCTCTCCCAGCTCCACACTTTGATGCGGTTAATAGGGACGTAGCAACTCGATTGACAGAAAGCGCCGATGGCGATGATGAGAAGTCCGATGATGATATTCATTTTTTATCCGCGTTTAGACAGTACATCCTTTTCATATTGCTCGACTACGGGAATGAAATCCTCGCCGATAGGTACGCCGCTTGTCAGGTTGAAATAGTCATAGACAGCGCCGAACGGCAGACTCTTAGCTTCTTCCAACAGAGCCAGGCGCTCGAACCCCTTGTCGGTATCCTCGTAGGCACGGAGTCGGTCGATGGGTTCCAAGAAAGCCTGCAACAGACATTTCTGCGTGGCGCGCGTCCCGACGATATATGCACCGATGCGGTTGATGGAGGCATCGAAGTAGTCCAGCCCGATGTGCGCACGGTCAAGCGCGTCGGCCCGCACAAGTTCCTTGAAAAGGTCAAGCGTCTGGTCGTTCATGATTGTAACGTGATCGGAATCCCAGCGCACGGGGCGGCTCACATGGAGCATCAACTCGGGCACGAAGAGCAGGAGTGACGCTACCATGTCGCTGACGTTCTCGGTCTGTTCGTAATGTCCAGTGTCGAGGGTGTACATCAGATTACGCGTAGCGCAGTAGCCGGCCACGAAGTCGTGCGAACCGACGGTGTAGCTTTCCAGCCCGATGCCAAAGAGTTTTGCCTCCAGGCAGTTCTTCACGCCGTCGAGCTTCTCGGCCAATATCTCGTCCAAGCTCTCTGCCATGAGCCGGCGATAGCGCATACGCTCGACGGTCAGGTCCTTGCAACCGTCGTGCACCCAGATGTTCATGATGCAAGGGTCGCCCTGTGCCCTGCCCATAGCATCGGCAATCCTACGGCAACGCTTGGTATGCTCGATCCAGAATTCGCGGATACCCTTGTCGGGATTAGCCAATGACAGGCTGCCGCTCTTCGGATGTGAGAAGCTGGTAGAGTTGAAGTCGAGTTTCATGTCGTTCTCTCTTGCCCAGTCTATCCAACTTTGGAATTGGTCGACTTCCACTTGATTGCGGTCTACGAACTTTCCGCCGAAATCACCATATATTTCATGAAGATTCAACCGGTGCTTCCCTCCCAACAGACTCTTTACGAAAAGGATGTCCCGGCGTACTTCCTCTATGTTTCGGGCACGCCCCGGATAGTTCCCCGTTGTCTGAATTCCTCCGGAGAGCGCTTCGTTGCGCTCGAAGCCGACCACGTCGTCGGCCTGCCAGCAATGTAGGGAAATCGGAGTTTTCTTCAGTAGTTCGACAGCTTTGTCGGTATCCACACCCACAGCTGCATAACGTTCTTTTGCATAGGCATAAGCCTTTTCAATACTTTCTGTTTTCATAACTTTAAGTTTTTAGTTGGTTTCTATATTTAATTTGTCCTAAATTGGTCATTGGGAGGTTTTACCATAGTGTGACAAGCCTCCCATCATTTACCGTGGCATTTGCTCACATGTCACAAGGTTAATGGCTGATTGGGGCTTATGATTGTTTACTCTTCACTCCCACCCGTTATATACAGGTATTTCTCATAGGCAGCCTTCCACGGTGCCGTATCCCGAGGGATAAATCTTGCCGGTGCAATGCTGTTTGCGATGACTTGCCTCATATCCCACACATCCTTGAAATATCCGGCAGCCTTTGCCTGCAACATGACATTGCCGATGGCGGTGCACTCCTGA
The DNA here is from genome assembly GCA_963547405.1 of uncultured Prevotella sp. Classification (GTDB taxonomy): domain Bacteria; phylum Bacteroidota; class Bacteroidia; order Bacteroidales; family Bacteroidaceae; genus Prevotella. The sequence continues at coordinate 2,557 of CAUURC010000111.1, read as the reverse complement.
GGACCGGCAAGAACAGTGATGTTGCATGAATCGGCCGTGAACTGATTGAGAAAACTGTTTTGCGAACCGCCACCTATCACGTGGAGTACATCTAACGGGAACGGAGCAAATTCTTTCAGCCAGCCGAACACCTGCCGATAGCGCAGTGCAAGCGAGTCGTATATGCAGCGACAGAACTGCCCCCGGGTCTCGGGAACAGGCTCGTCGTGCTTGCGGCAATAAGTCTGAATGGCCGCCGTCATGGAGTCGGGATTGGCAAACATGGGGTCATCGGGATTGATGAGGCTCCTGGAGCCCTCGGCCTTCATGGCTTCTTCGATCAGCGTTGCATGACTCACGTCGCCGGACTCTTTCTTCCATTCGCGGCGACAGCACTCATACAGCCACATGCCGCAGATGTTCTTCAGGAAGCGGACGGTGCCCGCAACTCCTCCCTCATTGGTGAAGTTACGACTGAAAGACTGCTCATTGACGATGGCCTGCGGCGTTTCGATTCCCATCAGGCTCCATGTGCCCGAACTGAGATAGGCAAAGTGTGGACCTGCGGCAGGGACGGCTGCAACGGCACTTGCCGTGTCATGCCCCGCCACGGCAACGACGGGAAGCGGACCGAGTCCTGTCAGTTTGCGGACCTCTTCGGTCAGTGTCCCGACGACGGTACCGGGCCCGACCGTCCTACCGAAATGTGTCCGTCGCAGTCCCACACTCCGAAGCAATGCCTCGTCGATTTCTCCCGTATGCACATTCAGCATCTGTGACGTAGAGGATATGGTATACTCACAAACCATCTCCCCTGTCAGGAGATAGCTCAACGCGTCGGGCATGAACAGGATTCTGTCGGCATTTTGCAGTGCCGGACTCCCAGCCTTGCGCATCGCATAGAGTTGGAAAAGCGAGTTAAAGTTCATCAGCTGTATGCCCGTCTTCTCATACACCTGCGCTTTCGGCATCGCCTCAGCGAAATATTCATCCATTTTCCCTACGGTGTGCGGGTCGCGGTAGGCAAACGGATTACCCAACGGTAGACCGTCGGCTCCGATGCACACAAAGTCGCAGCCCCAAGTGTCAATGCCTATGCTTTCTATAGGGTAGTTTCTTTGGGCAGCAAGACGGAGTCCGACGATGATTTTGTTATAGAGGGCGGCCAAATCCCAGCAGACGTGCCCGCGGATTTGTATCAATGCATTGTCGAAGCGGGTCAGTTCTTCCAACGTGATGGTTGGCTTGTCAGCCGCACAGCCATCGGCATCCTTGCCTGAAATCGTACCGATGATAGTCCTGCCACTCGTGGCGCCTAAGTCTACGGCGAAGAAGACGCTGTCTGCTTGTTGAGATTTTAGTTGTTTCATTAGTTATATGGTTTAGTGATTATCGTCTTACTGATTTCCGATAGGCCGTCGGTGTGACCCCGTTCTTCTTGCGGAAAGTGGTTGCGAAATAGTCTACCGACTCATAACCCACCTGATAGGCAATTTCCGTCAGCGAAAGATTGGTGTTTGCCAAGAGTTGTTTGCATTTCGTCAGCCTCACCTCCTGAATATATTGGAGCGGCGCATAGCCTGTGAATTTCCTGAACACCTGACGGAACCTTGAATAGCCCATATTGATTTCTTCCGCCACTTCCATCGGGGTGATACCCTCTGCGAGCCGTTCCGTCATAATCACCTTCGCCTTTCTCATCTGCTCGACCACCTCACGGTTTTCGAATTCGTTGTGCCGGTTAAAGGCGTAAGCATGGCCCATCACCATGTTCGCGGCCCCGGCCAGCATCTGCTGGTAGCCGACATACTGCTCCTTGGCAATCGCAATGGCGTTACGGAACACCTGCACAAGCTCATCGTGCAGCCCGACGTGGAACACCGGTTCCCGCGGAGAGAAAAAGCCATTCGCAATACGGCTGTCTATGTTCTGCCCCCTGAAGCCTATCCAATATTCATTCCAGCCCGTTCCGGGGTCGGGGTGATAACTGTGCCACTCTCGGGGAAACAACAGAAACATGTCTCCTTCCTTGATTTCTGTCTGCGCACAGTGCTCGGATTGAAAGAAGCCTCTTCCCGCAGTAATATAGATGAATTGATATTCATTCAGCCGCCTGCCTTGGTCCGCCAGGAACGAATATTCTTGCGGATGGTTCTTCGGGGGATAGGGCTCGTCGGAATCTATATGCTGGAAACCGACACCGTTGACCGTCAGTCCCCAACGCGCATCCTGCTCGTTGTCGATAAGATATTGCAATGTCTGGTTATGACCCATAGCGTCAATTCATATTAGTTAATAGGTTCTTGTTGCAAAAATAATAATTTTCAATGCCAGTTGAGTGCCTATTCTGACATAAAATACTTGATATTTGACGTATTGGTGAATTATATGTGCGATTTTGGCTACGAAACCAACATGCGTCCGATATAAGTCCTCAGAAACCTCACCCCTCTCCTTCTTCAAGAGGAGGAGGATTAATTCCTGCGATCGTGAGTGTTAAACACTCGCAACAGTGAGTACGGAACACTCGCAATCACAAGTGTTAAACACTTACAGGGACAGGTGTTAAACACCCTTG
>CAUURC010000110.1:0-6348 GCA_963547405.1 uncultured Prevotella sp. | reverse complement strand
TACCCTGTAAAAGCATAGCGATGACTCTACAAAACATAAAAAATATACTCTCATAAGGTTATTTTGAGCTAAAAAACGTAGTAAAATGAAAGTTATTCAGTCTAATTGAACTATTTTTTCGATCAGTTTTTTAGTAATCTTTTTACACAAAAAGGCAGATGATTTGACAGAAAAAAGGAGTGCAACCGCATGGCGCACTCCTTTTAATATGTATGGGCATAGTCTAAAAAACGATTACGATTCGGTTATTTCTTCCGTATCACACCTCAATGTCTTTTTGCCTTTATCTCGCATCTTTTTGCTTGTCTTTTCTGTTGCATAGTGAGCTACACTCATTCAAAAGGCAAGCTACATTTGCCGATATAAACACAGACAAATCTTTCGGAGGTGATTTTTAAAGACTGTCCTATATGGAAAAAAGTCTTAGCAAACCTTTTCCAGACGTTTGAGAATGGAGAAGATGAACAATGCAGAGAGCAAACAGCAAACGATAAGTACGCTCCATACCATCCACAACTGCATGTCGCCCCACAAGTAACCGATGATGGCAACGAGATAGTTACCAATGGCCGTGGCCACGAACCATCCACCCATCATCATACCTTTATATTTGGGAGGAGCAACCTTCGACACGAACGAGATTCCCATCGGTGAAAGCAGCAACTCGGCAAACGTCAACACGAGATAAGTAGATATGAGCCAGTCGGGAGAAACAAGCAGGTTGTCGCTGATACCCGAGTTCTGCACTTCGGTAGGAGTGGGCAATCCCATCGAGGCAATGGCCAAAATAAGGAATCCACAAGCAGCGATGAGCATACCATAACCTATCTTGCGGGGAGCGGTAGGCTCTTTACCCTTGCGGCCCAGATAGCCAAACACAGCCAAAGAAACAGGCGTTAAGGCCACAACAAAGAAAGGATTGAACTGCTGGAAGATCTGTGGAAGAATTTTAATCTCGGCCTCTAACGACGAATAGTTGGTGATAACACCACCGATAGCAGCCAACAAGATCATGCCCGAGATGGTTTTAGCCTTGCTGGTTTTGGACTGGAAAAGCGAGAATGCGCTATAAACAGCCACCACAATCAGCACTAAATTAAGGATGTCGAAGCCCAAACGGTCAACCCCAACAACCGACTTGGCGGTATAGTCACGCGCAAAGAAGGTCATGGTAAGTCCGTTCTGGTGGAATGCCATCCAGAAGAATATAACCACAGCGAACACCAACAGCAAGGCAATAATGCGCTGGCGGGTTTCGGCTGGTGTCAGTTCCGGTTCGGCGGCTGCGCCATCTGCGGTCATAGCAGCTTTCTGCTTGTTGTTAACATCAGCATGCTTGAAGGTAGAACGGAACACTACATAGATAAGCATTGAAACGATAAGCGATACGCAAGCTACGGCAAATCCGTAGTTGTAGGCGCGAGAAAGTTCTGTGATATAGGTTGAACAGAAGGTGGCCATGTCGCCGGCATATCCCTGTGCGGCCTTCAGCTGTTCGAGCAACACACTACCATCGGGCTTAATTGTGCCGTCGAGGAACTGGTGAGCCAATGAAGGAATCTGCGGTTCGTAAGTAAAGTTGGCACCTGCCAACACGTAATTGGTTATTTTGGTAGCTGCCGTAGGGGCAAAAAGCGCACCGATGTTGATAGCCATGTAGAAAAGACTGAAAGCAGTATCGCGCTTCGAACTAAGCTGGGGATTATCGTAGAGGTTGCCCACAAGCACTTGCAGGTTGCCCTTGAACAAGCCCGTGCCACACGATATCAGTGCCAAGGCTGAGAACATCATGGCTTTGCCCACGAAATCCGGGGCTGTGGGGATGGCCAACAGCACATATCCCAAAAACATAATAATGATACCCGAGGTTACCATCTTGCCATAACCAAACTTATCGGCTAAAATTCCACCGATGAGCGGCATGAAATAGACAAATCCAAGGAAACTGGCAAAGATGGTAGACGTTTCCGTAGCTGTGTAACCAAACTTCGCTTGTAAGAAGAGAGTGAAGATGGCAAGCATCGTGTAATAACCAAAGCGCTCGCCCGTATTGGCTAATGCCAATGCATAAAGTCCTTTCGGTTGATTTTCAAACATAAAATTGATTTTAAATTAATATTAGGTTAATGATTTCTTCGATGTGGAAGTTCGGAAGTTAATAAATCACTGCTTCCGAGAGAAAGTTCGCGAAATATCAAACAGATAGGCCGCTTTGATGACGATATTACCCAAATTTGACTTGGCAAAATAATCTCGCTTGGAGTTTCTGTAAATATTGCCCAAACCATAATAATACCGTGCTTCAATCAGAAAATGGCCTACTTTGGGATGCGCGTATTCAAGACCGGCACCCAAAGCGATTCCATAATCAAACTTGTTTTGCACAGTCATCGTGTCTTGTGCGACGACTTGGTTGCTGCGTGCTTTCACATTTCGTTTAGCCAATTCAAAATTCATCTCAGTAGACTCACTAAGCAAACAGCCAAACTGAGGGCCGAGGTTAACGAAAAACTGCATACCTTTCACTTCCCTGCCCCATGCCAAGTGGGCAAAGATTGGCACTTGAATATAATTCAACGTGCGGCTATAAACTTCGGGCTGGCCTGTTTCCTCATTGACAACTGGCTTCCGGTCGCGATCGATAATATCTTCTGTCCATCCTATTTGCGCATAATTGATCTCACCAAGAATGGAACAAATTGTAGAAAAGTACTTTTCAGAAGTATATTTTACAGTCAGTCCTCCCACCAGACCATTGTGCATCTTTTGATTAACTTTAGGAACAAAACCTACGTTACTCATGACCAAGCCACCGTTCAAACCAATTTGGAAATCATTGCGATGCAAACCTATTTGAGCATTGGCTTGCCATGATAGAATACATAGTATAAAAATAAGGATTTTTTTCATAATCAACAAGATGTGGAAAACAAGTTAAAACTCAATCTGCTCTAACTTGCCGTCATATCGATAGTGAACCAACAGGAAAGTGGCATTTTGGTATCCCCCTGTCCCTACACGCGAAAAACGAAACGGAGTCTGGAGAGAGCGATGGCTATTCTGCACTTTGGAACCCACAAAGTTCTTTCCATACGAGCGAACACCCTGTAGGAAGAAACTTGCCTGATCGTAACCCGTCAAAGCAAAACGCGGTAAAGCGTATTGCATATCAGCCTGGAACCAACGCCGGTAATTACGTTCAAAATTGGCGGTAGCCTTCGATAAAGGATTATAATAAAAGGTGGAAGGGATATAGGTGTCGAACTTATGGAAGTTTTCGATATTATTCTTTGTGTACATAAGCCATTCCGTGTAGCCATAAAGCGAAATGAGCAAGCCGGGACGCGTAGCTAAGAGCCCCTCTAACTTGTTGATTGCAACTGTCAATTCGGGCGAACGACCTGTATTAAGAATAACGACATTGCGCTTCTTTGAGTCAAAAGCTTTGGCAAAATTATCTTCTGTTGACTTTAAATTTGTTATACTATAGGTAATACCCAGCTTCTCTAACTGCTTTCGGAGGCCAAAAGTAAAAGACGCTTTGTTACTTTCCGTGTCATTGCAGTCAATGAATACAGGATGAGCCTCTTTAAAACGAGATATAAAAATCTCTATACTTCTGTCAACAAGTTGTTGTGGTGACTGATAAACCTGATATATTTCCCGAAAGCGTTCTACATCATTTCCTGAAATGGAAAACGGAATAACAAGTTTTATATGGTTGCTTTTGCAAAACTGTGCTAAAGCGCTGACATGCTGAGTGTAAAGAGGACCGAAAATGATATCGCAATTACGAGCCTGCGGATCTTTAAGAATAGAATTGATATCTGTATCTATTGCCGCGTTCCAAGCATAAAGTTCTGTACAAATGCCCTTTGCCTTTAAACTGTCGCAAGCTATCAACAGGCCTCGATAGTACTCAACCATTCGCTTCCCATCACCATCCACATTGTGAAGCGGGAGCATTACGCCTACCTTGATCGCATTTGTTTTTGCGGTAGCAGTAGCCGGTTTGGAAGCCAAATCTCCCTTTTTCTGTTCGAGTATCTTTTCTCCTTTGGATTGAGAGGCCGTAACGGGCGTGCTGCTGACTTGGGGAATCAAGATGTAATCACCGTGGCGAAGTTCGTAACCATTCTGTTTCATCTGAGGATTTGCCTCCATCAACTGGGAAATAGACACGTCGAACTTCTTGGCTATTCCATAAATCGTATCTTTTCTCTTTACTTTATATTGTTCACGTATCGCCAATGACTGGGCCAATAAAGTGAAACTTGACATAAAAAACAAAGCAAAGACAAAATATCTCTTTATCTGTGACATGATCAATCTCATTTATTTATATTGCAAAATTAGCAAAATTATCGAATAACACTACAATTATGTCATAGTTTTTGTGTAACTTTGTTATCTTTAAGAAAGTAGAGATGACAAATATAAAAAGTGTATTATTGATTGTCTTTTTATGGACACAACAAATGTTTTGTCATGGACAATCCCTTCCCGGTGTCAACCCTTCCGTTGATATAACTCCGCCGGGTGAAGAACAAATTACGGATATTACAACCTATTCGGGCTCTGCCCCTCTTTCGTGTCGCTTTAAAGCCGGAGCCACCAACACCAATGGTTGGGACGCTTTCTATGAATGGCGGTTCTATCTTGATAAAGAAAGAACAATTCCATATCTGAAACGAAACGAAGAAGATACTTCGATTGAAATCAGCAAGGCAGGCACCCATTACATTCAACTTTATGCCATTTTCGTACATGATAAAGATACAATCATGTTTACGGAGGATGATATTCAACCCATTACAATTACCGTTTATGAGAGCAAACTGGAAATGCCCAATGCCTTCTCGCCCAACAACGACGGAATCAACGACATCTATAAGCCTAAGGCCGGGTATCAAAGCATTGTGAAATTTCATGCTACCATCTTTAACCGCTGGGGGCAAAAGTTATACGAATGGGATAATCCGGCAGAAGGATGGGATGGCAAAAGTCATGGAAAAGAGGTAAAACAAGGTGTTTACTTCTGCCTCGTGAAAGCCAAAGGAGCAGACGGAAGAGAGTTTAATATCAAAACAGATGTAAATCTACTTAGAGGATATACAGAACAGACAAATCATGAATAAGATAGAAGTATTGGGTGCGAGAGTCCATAATTTAAAGAATATTGATGTTGAAATACCAAGAGGCTCTCTGACCGTTATCACCGGCCTATCAGGTTCGGGAAAGTCTTCATTAGCCTTTGATACGATTTTTGCGGAGGGGCAACGTAGGTATATCGAAACATTTTCGGCCTATGCACGAAACTTTCTCGGTAACATGCAGCGCCCGGATGTCGACAAGATTTCAGGACTAAGCCCTGTTATCAGCATCGAACAGAAAACGACAAACAAGAATCCGAGATCGACCGTGGGTACGACAACCGAGATTTATGACTATCTCCGCTTGTTATACGCACGGGCAGGAACCGCTTATAGTTATGTTACCGGTGAGAAAATGGTAAAATATACCGAAGAAAAACTCATCAAAATGATCTTTGACGCCTATGCCGGGAAGTCTATATATATCTTGGCTCCTCTTGTACGCAACAGAAAAGGACACTATAGAGAGTTGTTTGAAAGTATGCGCCGAAAAGGTTATCTATACATACGCGTGGATGAAGAAATTTTGGAAATCACGCGTGGAATGAAAACAGACAGATATAAAAATCATAATATTGAGGTGGTTATTGACAAACTCAAGGCTCCTGACACCAATACCCTTGACAATAAACACGCACACCAACTAGAAGAGAGATTACGGAAAAGCGTTGAAACAGCCATGAAACAGGGAGACGGACTTATCATGATACTGGATAAGGAATCCAATTCGGGCAAATACTTTTCAAAACGTTTGATGTGCCCCACATCTGGAATCTCTTATAAAGACCCTGCTCCCAACATCTTTTCATTCAATTCTCCTGAAGGAGCATGCCCCCACTGCAAAGGTTTAGGCTTCGTAAACGAGATAGATATAAAGAAAGTGATACCAGATGCAAAAGTGAACATTCACGATGGTGGAATTACCCCTCTTGGCAAATATAAAAACCAAATGATTTTCTGGCAGATAGATACTATCCTTGCCAAGCACGGTTTTAACCTAAAGACGCCCATCAAAGATATATCTCAAGAAGCCATGGAGGAAGTGCTGTACGGTAGCTTGGAGAATGTGAAGATTGACAAGAGCCTGGTACATACTTCTACAGACTATTTCGTAACTTTTGATGGTATTATCAAATATATCAAAAGTGTAATTGAAAATGACGACACCGCTGCTGGCCAGAAATGGGCAGACCAG
>CAUURC010000109.1:0-6513 GCA_963547405.1 uncultured Prevotella sp. | reverse complement strand
TTAAGGGTACGGCTACCTCCCTTTCCAATTCTACTAAACGGTTATAAGAAACAACATTGGGAAACAGATGGCGAAGCTGCTTGCATACTTTTTCAAGATAGAAATGTTTAAAGCAGCGATAACCGGAGTCGTGGAAAAGAATCATTATCAGCATGACTTCTGCCTTTGACACTGTAGAATTTCGATGATATTTTCTTTTTTCAGTAGCTTTTAGCGTATATTTTGCTGTCATTGCATCAAAAAACTTGCAGAAGTCATCTGCCATACAAAATATCTCTGTAACTTTGTCCTCGGTGAGCATAGCGATTTTTGTTTGTAATTATTTGATTTTTAACACCTTAAAGTTACAACAAATTTCGCTAACCACCAAATTCATAGATACTTATAATTCGTCGAACTCACGTTCACTAATGACCGATTTGGGTTTATCTATGGTAGGAGATTACTATTGAGTACATGTGACAGCGGGGGAATCTTGTTTAAGTTTTTCCCTTGTAATATTGTGAAAAATGAATACTTATTTTTCTTAATTATACCTATATGAAAAAACGACTAATCGTAAACTACAAAAGAGTCCAAATTCTGTTGTTCATGGAATGCGGAATCTTAAATAGGTTTCGTTGTTCCTAATGGCAGGCGCTCCTGCTATTTATGCCGGCAGTGTAAGCGGCAAGGCTTGGAATAAACCAAGCATTGTGCAACAACAGCAAGTAACTAAAGGACGTGTACTCAGAAATCGCTTTGGCAACAGGCGACCAATATTCATTCGACAAGAGCAATTCGTTCCACAACGACTTTGCGGCAGCCGGTTTCTTCGGTCGTGTTAATTATGACTTCATGCAGCGATATCTTTTGGAAATCAATGCTCGTTATGATGGTTCTTCTCGTTTCCCAAGAGGCAAAAAGTGGGCGTTCTTCCCTTCTGTATCGGCCGGTTGGCGCGTGTCGGAAGAAAAATTCATGGATTGGGCTAAGCCCGCGATGTCCTATTTGAAGCTCCGTGGCTCATGGGGTGCTATCGGTAATCAGGATGTGGCAGCCAATTCTTTCGTTTCTACGATGAAATCTGTTACGTCAGGCTGGGTTGACAAAACCGAACTGATGGCTCTTCAGACCCCGACGATGATTTCTCCAGCTCTTACTTGGGAGCGTGTGACAACACTTGGTTTAGGTCTTGACGCCGGTTTCTTCGGTGATGAGCTTAATTTTACCTTTGATTATTACCATCGTGTAACCTCTGATATGCACACTGCCGGTGAATCCCTCCCAGCTACTTTTGGTGCTTCCGTTCCCAAAATCAGCTATGGTGAGATGACGGGCAATGGTTTTGAAGTAGGTGTAAATTATCATCATCGGTTTACCAACGGCCTTGCCGTTATGGCAGGGGCTTCTCTCTCACATGTTGTTGAGAAGATTACGAAATTCAATTCGCAAGACCGCAACATCTATGGCTATTATGAAGGTAAACGACTGGGCGAAATCTGGGGTTATGAAACCGACCGCCTGTTCCAGAAAGATGACTTCAATGCCGATGGAACACTCAAAGCCGGCATTCCTTCGCAGAAACTTTACGAAAGCGGTTCGTTCAAGTTTGGCCCCGGCGACGTGAAGTATAAGAATCTGGATGGTGACGACAGTCAAATCAGTTATGGCAAGAATACGGTTGAAGACCATGGCGACCTGAAGGTCATCGGTAACTCATTGCCTGATTATGAGTATAGTTTCAACTTCGGACTTAACTACAAGGGCTTCGACCTGAATGCTTTCTTCCAGGGTGTAGGCAAGCACGACTTCTGGGCTTTCGGTTCGGTAGCAATCCCATCAGGTGGCTCCGGTTACATGGATTCCGCTTTCAAGCACCAAATGGATTACTGGACAGAAAACAACACCAATGCTTTCTATCCGCGCCCATCCAATACCGCATGGGTTAGCAACGGCAAGAACTTCCTGCGTCAGACGCGTTATCTCAGCAATATGGCTTATCTGCGTTGTAAGAACCTGACCCTCGGTTATACACTCCCGGCAGCGCTGATGCGTCGCGTCTACTTTACCAGCGCACGTGTCTATATGAGTGCCGAGAATCTCTTCGAATTCGACCACATGAATATACCTGTAGATCCAGAATCCACCGACTATAAGAGTGGTTTTGGAAGCGGTTCATGGTCGTTCGGTCGTTCCTATCCATTCGCACGAACCATTTCTTTTGGCGTTCAATTGGTATTCTAACCCTAAACTTATTGCATTATGAAAACAAAAATATTGACATTGGCAATGCTGTCATTGGCATTGACTTCATGCGACGACTTCCTGACGCGTGACCCGATGGACACGGTAACAGACGTTTCAACTTTTTGGAATTCGGAGTCTAATATACGCACTGCTGTCCTCGATTATTATACCACTTACTTCCCCGGTTATCGCTCGGGATGGAGTAGAGCCGACAATTTTGCGGAAACAAACGTAGCTGACTGGACGGACGACAATGCTCAAAATAAGGCTACTTTCTTCACAGTTGTAGCACCGACTACCACTGCGGCTTCCGGTTGGAGTTTTACGAATGTGCATGGTATCAATTTGTTGATCGAACGGCTTACCTCCAATTCCATGAATGATGAGGCTAAGAACCACTGGTTGGGCGTAGCTCGGTTCCTGCGGGCTATGGAATATGCCAGTCTTGTTTCCAAGTTTGGCGATGTTCCTTATTATGACGCAACGGTGAGCAGTACGGATTATAAACAGCTTTATCGTCCCCGCGACCCACGTGGCACCGTAATGGATAAAGTACTCGACGACTTGAAGTTTGCCACAACCAACATCCGTGTAACCGATGGTACGGCAGGACTTGTCATTAATCGTGACGTTGCCAACGCCTTTGCCGCACGCATCATGCTCTTCGAGGGCACTTGGCAGAAGTATCGTGAGAAGAATGACGACTTGGCCAAGAAGTATCTGAAAGCCGCTATGGAATTTGCGAAGGTCATCATGGATGAAAATAAATACAAACTTTGCGACGACTACAAGGCACTGACCACTTCTGTCGATTTGGCCGGTAATCCTGAAATCATCATGTATCGCTCTTATGTGGATGGTGTTGTTACCCACAGCCTCATGGCTTTCCAGAATACGGAGAAAGAAGAGAGCAGTCCTTCTCGCTCGTTTGTAGATGCCTTCCTGACGAAGAATGGCCTTCCTATTCATCAGGACAACAATTCCGAATATAAAGGAGACACTTGGTATTTTGATGAAATCGCCGATCGTGATCCACGACTCACCGCCAACATCGACGCCACAGGCTTGCAGTTGCCGGGCGTGGCTGCCGTTTCAGCCGCTTCAGGCTACTTCGCCAATCGCTTTGTCAACGAGAGTTTGAAAGATCAGGCGGGCGGGCGCAGCAACACTTGTATCACCGACGCGCCTGTTATGAAATACAACGAGGTACTCATGATCTACATCGAGGCCGCAGCCGAATTGGCAAGTCTGAATGCCTATACGTTGACACAGGCCGATTTCGACAAGACTATCAACGTGATTCGTGACCGTAAGAGTACGAGCATGCCTCACCTGACACTGGCTGGTAACAATCTTTCGGTAAATGGAGTTGTTGTCAATGACCCCGACCGCGATGCCGACGTATCGTCCATTCTGTGGGAAATTCGCCGCGAACGTCGTACAGAATTGGCTTATGAAGGCCTGCGTTTCAACGACCTTCGTCGCTGGAGCAAGTTGGAATATGCCGACATGAAGCTCAATACCAAGTTGAACAAGGGAGCATGGCTCGACAAAGATAAGTATGTAGATTGGTACAATCAAGCCAATAGTGCCGCTATTGCCAAAGGTACAATGAAAGCCATCACACTGGAGAACCTGAAATCTCTCACGCTCGACCGTGAGGGCAATGCCGGTTACATTATGTCTATCACCAATGCCACCTTGCTTCGCGTTCACGCCGATAAGGATTATCTTTATCCAATACCGCTTGATCAAATCACGCTCTACACGAGTCGTGGTTATGAGTTGAAGCAGAATCCGGGCTGGTAAACCCTTTCCCGTAATATAAAAGAAGCGCCGCACCGTTTAGGTTGTGGCGCTTTTTTTGCGTCATTCCATTTCTGCAATCTTGTAATGCTTGGGTCGTATGTCCTATGTTTTTCCTCATCTCTTTTGTCTTCATAGGTGCGGCCTATCGTAGAATGGACTTCATCATTAACCCCGAGCTATCCGCTGCTGACACAGCGAAGGCTCGGGGTTGCTGTTTTAAGAAAGCATCGGCAGCGGAATGGTTGCCCATTTGCCGCAGTGCCGATGCTCGTTAAACTTATTGAAGTCTTTATTTCTTTACGACCTTGCGTGTCGTTCCGTCGCTCATCTTCATGATGTTCACGCCCGGTTGCGGCTCTTTCAGTAGGCAACCGTCGACTGAATAGATAGCCTTAACGGTGGCGGCATGACCGGTTTGCGCAATCCCCGTGGAGCCTTTCTTCGTGAAGTAGCCCGTATCGGGGTTGGCCATGGTCGCGTCTGTCTTGCCTGGGTCGTAGGAGACCGCGCCCTTGAGTTTCACGCTGCCGCTGAACATTTCGGCTGAGTTGAGGCACGTCCATGCGTCGTTACAGTAGATGGTGGTCAGCGCGGCGCAGCCCTTGAACATGCTTCTCATATAGGTAACGTTCTGCGTGTTGAAGTTGCTTACGTCGAGCTGGGTCAGCGCGGCGCAGTCACAGAACATGCAGTACATTCTGGTAACGTTCTGCGTGTTGAAGTTGCTTACATCGATTTGGGTCAGGGCTTTGCAGCCGTCGAACATCCTGTCCATATCAGTTACGTTCTTTGTGTCGAAGTTGCTTATGTTGAGTTGGGTTAAGGCTTGGCAGCCATTGAACATGCAGTACATATTGGTTACGTTCTTTGTGTCGAAGTTGCTTACATCGAGTTGTTTCAGGGCTTGGCATTCGTAGAACATATAGCTCATATCGGTTACGTTCTTTGTGTCGAACTTACTTACATTGAGTTGGGTCAGGGCGCGGCATTCGTAGAACATACTGCACATATCGGTTACGTTCTTCGTGTCGAATTTACTTACGTCGAGTTGGGTCAGGGAAAAACAACCGAAGAACATGTTGCTCATATCGGTTACTTCCTCGGTATTGAGATGCTCTATGCCCGTGATTTGTTCCAATGTGTTGAAATAAAAAAACCATTTGGCTGTCGTTTTGGGGCGGAAATCCTTGAACGAAGGGTCAATCACAGCTTGGGTAGTAGTTGTGTTCGGGTTAGAGAATGTACCTGACCAAGCTGATAAGGTAATGCCGTAATCCGTCTGCGTCTCATTGATACCCCATTTGTCGCCCGGGCGTGTCGCCTTCTGCGTGTCGTAATAGAAGGTGAGGGTCTTTCCATCGTCGCTCTTCACGACATAGGCTTCTTTGGTTTGTGCTTGCGCGTGTTGCGGCAGGGCAAACATCATCATCGCCACTATGGCGAGAAGGACGGAGTGTAGAATTTGTCTTTTCATACTGCTTGTTTTTAAGAGGTTGATCATGAAATAAATGGTTAGTACGAGTATTGAATGACACGGGCTTGCGTCCGATATGACGCGGATGGTGTCATCGTGATAAAGAACAAAGTATAACAATCATATAAGATTTCGCCGTAAATATAAACGTTTTATTTGAAAGTTGCAAGCAATAAGGACAGAATTTATTGACATTCGCTTGCATTCGTGGTATCATGTGGCGGATAGGGAGCGTGATGAATCAGGCAGTAACGCCAACGAAATGTAAAATTCCTGTCATAAAAACGGGCTCTGAAAATGCTTCAATTAGCGTGAAAAACAGAGATGAAATGATGGTTTCTACGCTTGCGTGTGGTCGTTTTTCGCTTTTTCCGAGGTCAAAGCATCGCTTTTATGTTGCCAAAGCTATGCTTTTACACGCCGAAAGCAGCCCTTTTGCCTTGTCATAGTTATGCTTTGAGCGGGTAAAAGGGCTGCTTTGGGGCGGTTTTTCCAGTGTTTTGGGCCGTTTTTAACGCGCAAAAAGCGGGTTGTTTCTTGCAAATGATTGGTTATCAGTGGTTTATTGGTTTTTTAATAACTATCCAAATGCTTGGCTTATTTGCGACCAAAAAAATCCTGACGCAAAATAAACGAGCGGTTTGTACGAAAATTTCACAGTGAACGAAAGCCGATTTGTTGTGGCGTGAGCCGTAAGGGGGGGGGTGGGGGCGGGGGGGTTGGGGTTTTGTGTTTTTGTTTTTTGTGTGTTTTTGTGTGGGGGGGGTTGTTGGGTTGGGGGGTGGGGGGGGGGGGTTTGGGGGGTGGGGGTTTTGGGGTTAGGGGCGTAATAAACACATGTCTCTACAAAGGGTTGGCTATGAGGGTTCTTCATTAGCGTTTCTTTGTAGAGACATGTGTTTGTTGTCTCTCAGAGGATTAAGAGGGTTCTAATTAATCATTAGTAGCATTAATTAACTACTATGTCTTTATTTACATTTTTACTACCTACAAGGGCATAG
>CAUURC010000108.1:0-6532 GCA_963547405.1 uncultured Prevotella sp. | reverse complement strand
GCTCAAAAGACAAACGTGCGTCGGTCTCGCTCATACCTTTTCCATCATCAATCACCCGAATTGACGTACGACCGGCATCCGTCACCAGCACATCAATATGCGTAGCACCTGCGTCAACAGAATTTTCAACCAGCTCCTTAACAACCGAAGCCGGCCGCTGAATCACTTCACCGGCAGCAATCTGATTTGCAACTGTATCTGGTAATAATTGTATGATATCGCTCATGTTCCTTCCGGTTTACATCAAATAAACAAGTACGATCATTAAAATCATCAAAATAACGACCAACAAAAAGACGTTCAAAAACACATGGCCTTGCAGAACCTTAGCCTGGCGACGGGCCGCGTTACGAACGCTTAGGTTGAAAACATCCTTGGGCAGTTCCATTCGATTCGCGGAAGATTTGCCTTGTCCCAACTCTTCTTTGGCCCGTTCCTCTATCTTCCGAAGGCGCTCCTTACGCTCATCTACATAGATAAACTCATGATGAAAGCCGCGTGGGTGAGGTTGTTTCCACAAACTCATTGCTTACCGAGTTTTTGAAGCGGAGCCTCATGTCGCTTAACGACTTTTAAAGTCTGCCCTCCCCCTTTGCCACGCCAGTTCATTACATCGGCAGGATCTGTCGGACGAAGTTCTTCAAACCAAGCAAATTCGGGCAATTTATACTTGTTAGGAGGAATCTGCGTGATGGGATACCACGTTCCACTGTTCTTCGGAGTCCATATCCGCTCAAGTTTCCGTTGCGGAGACATATACATTTTCATCGTATCGGTTTCCATATAGACCAGGGACATCAATGAAGAATCATTCTCTTCCTGCGGATAATAGATGGTTTTCACATTGCCTATGGCCTGAGAAAACCGTGCCACCCCATCCACAAATATGGCATCCATCAACTTAGATGACACCTGATTATAATGCTTTTTATCGGGCAATAATTCTACCGAAAGCGCTTGATTGGTCACCTTCGCGTAACGAATTGTACTATCATTCATATAGACGTCAATCCGTTCGCCCAGCAACTGGCGCCCTCCATTCCAAACAATCGGGTCCCGATACATCGTCATACACGAGTCTTTCGTATTGATTACCATAGAATCACATACAGCCTGCACGTCTACTCGATAAGCCTTTACATGATCAAAACAATGAACCTTGCGATAAACGGAATCGGTATTTATATGGAAAGTATATATTTTCATCGAATCCGCGTGCACATAAAGCGTATCTTTACGAGAATAGTCCTTCGCAAGCGCATTCACTGTCGCCCAGCCTTTGCCGGTCTTCTCATTATAACGCATCCGTCCGCAGTGCAACTCATTCTTGTTTTTCTTATCCACATACACCACGTTGCCGAAGCCCTGAGCCAAACCGGTCTTCTTATCGTAATACAAACTATCACCCGTTATCACCCGTGTCGAGTCTTCTATCGTCGACCGACCAAACAGTTCCGAATAGTCGGTTTCCGTATTGAAGTAGGCGTCTGACGTATGGATAACGCTTCCATTCTGCTTCACCGTAGAAGAACCTACCACATGCGCCTTCGATTTCTCACGGTCATAGTGCAACTCTTCGGTCGTTATGACCCGATTGCCACTATTCATTTTCACATTATAATAGAATATAGCTTCACGGGTTTTGGTGTTATATTCTCCCCAGTCGGCTACCAACTTATCCTTTCCGTCAATCAACCGTCCTCCTTCAAAGAAGTAGGCATAATCATAAAGGCGGTCATAATTCAAGCTATCGGTATAAAGCGTTTGTTTTCCTCGCTTCATGACAACATTTTCGCGTGCAAACATCTGCTGCGTCTGCCCATCATAATGGGCACGCTCGCAAGTAAGCGTCATATCGTCCTGCTTGAAACGCACATGTCCGAACGCCTTTACCGCATTGACGGCCTGATAAAAGTAAGCGCTGTCGCACCACAACTGCGCGCCCTGATGCATAAAATGAACTTTACCTTTCGCTATCTGGGCATCGGGCGTGGGGCCATAGATGTCGTATTTCAAGATATCCGCATGTATCAGATACACTTTGGGATCCTGCTTCGCCTTGGGTTTACGGCCTTTGGGCACAGCACCAAGCGGCAATATCAGAAGTCCAAAGAGGCATAGAACAATCCCGAAGATCATTCTATGCCTACCATTATCTTTTACAATATCTTTAATTCCTGTCATTTAATCCAACCTTGATATTCAAACTTGCAGTCTCTGTAGCGGTCGCTCATCTTCACATAGATATGCTTAATCTTGTCAACAACCCAGTCGTGCAACTTCTTCTGTCGTTCTTTGGCCAAGACTACATTCTGCATCACTTGATAATCTTCCGTTATCTTAGCCCGATGTCCGTCAATTCGGTTGCGAAGTTTTACCACTGCCACCACCTTTTTTCCTTTGGCATTCACCATCTCAAAAGGCGCGGAGATATCGCCCACTTTCATCGTGTCGACAACGAGCGCTATTTCCGAAGGCAGATTCTTCATTTCAAACTTCGAGGTCATGCTCTGATTCTGCACATCGTTATAAGCCATCAGTCCACGATTACTCTTCGTATCCTTGTCATCCGAAAGGAAGGTGGCCGCCTCTTCAAACGAGAACTTCTTATTCCGTATATCATTCGTGATAGAATCGAGTTGCAGTTTAGCCGCTTCAATCGCTTCTGCCGATACCTTCGGCTTCTGCAAGATGTGACGAACCTTGATCTTATCACCACGCTTATCAATCAATTGGATGATATGGTAGCCAAATTCTGTTTCTACTATCTTAGAAATCTTCTTCGGATCGGTCAGGTTGAAAGCCACACTGGCAAAAGCGGGATCAAGCATACCACGACCGATATAATCCATTTCGCCACCCGTACGGGCTGAACCCGGATCTTCAGAATAGAGACGGGCCAATGTAGCAAAGCTGGTTTCACCCTTCGTCACACGATCCGTATATTCACGCAACTGACCTTTTACTCTGTTGATTTCCTCTTGCGCAATCTTCGGTTGGCGTGTAATGATTTCCACCTCTACTGATGTAGGAACAAACGGCAGACTGTCTTCGGGCAGCTTTTCAAAATACTTACGCACATCGCTTGGTGTTACGGCGATATTCTCTACCAGCTTCTGACGCATCTTTTCAATCAACTGACTGTTTTTCACTTCGTCATGCATCTCCTGTCGCAGCTGCGTAACACTTTTCTTATGATACTCTTCCAATTTCTCGCGTGAGCCAATCACATTAATCATATAATTAATCTGCTGCTCCACATGACTGCTGATTTCGCCTTCGGTCACCTCTATCGAGTCAAGCTCTGCCTGATGAAGATACAACTTCTGCACAGCCAACTGTTCGGGAATGACGCAATCCGGATTACCACTCCATCGCATGCCTTCCATTTCGGCCTGCATACGCATATTCTCGACGTCGGACTTTAGGATAGGCTGATCGCCCACAACCCAAATCACTTCGTCTATAATGCTGCTCTCGGGCACATTATTTTCCTTGGTTTGAAGGGTAGAGTCTTGCTCTGCCACTACTTTACGTGTTGTCGACTTATCGGCCTTAGCGGTTATTCCTGCCATAAACAGCAGGAGAATAAAGCCTAAAAAGAGTTTATAGCCTTTGTTCATAATCAATTATTTTCATTTTGAAGGATAGTGTCGCGATAGACTTCTACCTGATATTTCTGACGGAGCGACCGTAACCACTCCTGTTCTAATTCTTCTTGATAATCGGCCTCGACCAATCTTCTGACCTCATTCAGGCTCTTCGGGGCTGTATGCTTCTTGCCGTAAACAGCAATATAGGAATCATCCTGCTGTGGCGCAACGCCCGTTTTAAACACGAGCTGATCCACTATCGCATTGTCACCTTGCCTGAACAAACCTACCACAGCCGATACGGGATGCCCTTTTTCCCGATTGGACATGGATTGGGCCACACCTTCCCATTTTGCGACATCAAGTCCTTTCAGCGCTTTTCTAACGGCTTTTATTTCCTTTTTATCTTTCGCCGTATAAGCGATTCCATAGAATCGGGGCTGTGTCCAGCGATATTTTTTCTTGTTCTTCCGGAAGAAAAGTTCCAAACCGGCCTCGTCTTCCTGTGCTTTGGTTCCTATTTCCCGCTGCGTGATTTCGTAGGCCATGCGGCTTTCCCGATAGACCTTCGCAGCCAACAGGTTTTGCGGCGTATCTTCTTTGACGGGTTCTTTATCATTCTGTCGGGCCACCGACAAAGCGTTTTCCTCGCTTTTGTCCAATTGTTTCACCCGTTCTCTCAAATGCCGCAAGTCAATTTGCGAGAGCAATTCGTCTTTCAAAGCCTCATAGGGCAAAAAACCGCACTTGTCTTTCAACAACAGGATATGATAACCTTCGGGAGATTCAAAAGGACGGCTCATCTCACCTTTGCGCAGGGCGAACGCCACGTCTTCAAATTCTTTCAACATGATGCCCTTTTCAATCCACCCCATGTCACCGCCATTCCGCGCCGACAGGCTATCGTCCGAAAAACGCTGTGCCAGTTTGGCAAAATCAGCACCCTGTCGCAAAGCGTTATAGAGCGAATCGATCTTCACCTTGGCCTGGGCAATGGTCTGTTTACCGGCTCGTTGCCCCAGCCTAATCAGAATCTGGGCAGGCTTCACGAGACCTCCGTTCGCTTCCACACGCTGCTTGAGCATGTCATAATATTGACGGGCCTCGGGCTCAAAATCCTCAAGCGACACGTACGAATGCGAAAACTCCGTGTCGCTCTCCGTCGTTTGTGCGTCCAAGCGAGCCTCAAAGGCCGCTTCCACCTTGAGCCTGTAAGCCACAAACGGCTCAATGTATTGCGCCAAACTCAAGCGATTAGGCGCGTTGCCTTGACGATAACAATAGAAGAATTCTGATTGAAGGACCGGTCTACCATTTATCCGCATCACAACGGGGTCGCCGTTTTGACCAAAAGCCATGCTCCCGCAAAGGAGCATGGCAGATAATAGTATAAAGTTCTTCAGACTTGTCTTCATTGATTACTCCGGACGCGAATAGTTAGGCGCCTCACTGGTAATAGCGATGTCGTGAGGATGGCTTTCCAATACGCCGGCATTCGTGATGCGGGTAAACTTGGCATTGTGCAGATCGTCAATGGTTGCCGAACCACAATAACCCATTCCCGAACGCAGGCCACCTGTCAGCTGATAGATAACCTCCTGAACGGTTCCTTTATAAGGCACCCGGCCGGCAATGCCTTCTGGCACAAGCTTCTTCACATCGTTGGTATCGCCTTGGAAATAGCGGTCTTTCGAGCCGTTTTTCTGCTCCATGGCTTCCAAAGAACCCATGCCACGATAACTCTTAAACTTACGTCCGTTGAAAATGATGGTATCGCCGGGACTCTCTTCCGTACCGGCAACGAGCGAACCAATCATCACACAGCTGCCACCGGCAGCCAAAGCCTTCACGATGTCGCCCGAATAGCGCAAACCGCCATCGGCAATCAGAGGCACACCCGTGTCTTTCAGCACTGAGTAGACGTCGTAAACGGCACTCAACTGCGGCACACCGACACCGGCAACCACACGCGTCGTGCAGATAGAACCGGGACCGATACCCACCTTGATACCATCGGCACCATTATCGATGAGCATCTGCGCAGCGGCACCGGTAGCCACGTTACCCACCACAACATCTACGTTGGGGAAGGCAGCCTTCACCTCGCGCAACTTCTCGATCACGCCCTTTGAATGTCCATGGGCCGTATCAATGACGATAGCGTCAGCTCCGGCCTCGACCAGTGCCTTGGCACGCTCCATCGTATCGGCCGTAACACCAACACCGGCAGCCACTCTGAGCCGACCTTTTTCGTCTTTACAAGCCATCGGTTTGTCTTTGGCTTTGGTAATATCTTTATAAGTAATCAAACCTACCAGATGATTCTTGCTGTCTACCACGGGCAATTTCTCGATCTTGTTTTCCTGCAAGATAGCCGCAGCGGCCTGCAAGTCGGTCTGTTGATGCGTAGTTACAAGATTCTCACAGGTCATCACCTCGTCGATTGTCTTATCGAGTCGACGCTCAAAGCGCAGGTCACGATTGGTCACGATACCCACCAGATGGTTTTCGTCATCAACCACGGGAATGCCGCCGATATGATAGTCGTGCATGATTTCCAACGCGTCCTTCACGGTCTTGCCACGACGAATGGTCACGGGGTCGTAAATCATACCGTTTTCGGCACGCTTCACGATGGCCACCTGATGCGCCTGTTCCTCGATCGTCATATTCTTATGAATCACACCGATACCCCCCTCTCGTGCTATCGCAATGGCCATGGCCGACTCGGTAACGGTGTCCATAGCGGCTGTTACGAACGGAACATTAAGCGTGATATTACGAGAAAAGCGTGTTTTCAACTCTACCGTCTTGGGTAGCACCTCCGAATAAGCGGGAATCAAAAGGACGTCGTCAAAGGTAAGGCCGTCCATTACAATCTTATCTGCAACAAATGATGACATATTGTAACTTTAGAAATTTATTGCGTGCAAATATAG
>CAUURC010000107.1:0-6555 GCA_963547405.1 uncultured Prevotella sp. | reverse complement strand
GAGACGACCAATACGGCCAAAGCCGTAAATAGCAACTTTTGTCATTATAATTTGTTATTTAATAAGTTTATATAAAAATATAAATAATCTTCAGCAAAGTCTTATCAGATAAAATTACAAGTCGAAACAGATTAAAATCCACATATTTATCGAAATCCTGTATTTTTTCTTTTTTACAACCGCAAAGATACGAATTTATTTCTATATTTGCACAGGCTTAGTGTATTAAATTAAGTAAAAAGCAAAGGAAATAAATACTTTTAGAAGCAACAACAACCCGTTTATCAACAGAGTGTAATCTCTATGTTGCAAACATCGTTTTTTCAATTAACACAAAACATATTTATGAGTCAATTTATCAAAGAATTCAGAGAATTTGCTGTAAAAGGAAATGCAGTCGATATGGCTGTTGGTGTAATTATTGGAGGTGCTTTCGGCAAGATTGTCAGCTCTATAGTTGATGATATTATCATGCCTCCAATAGGGTGGCTCATTGGTGGAGTTAAGTTTTCAGATTTGAAAATTACACTACCTCCCGTGGAAATTCCTGGTGTAGAAAAAACTGAGGCTGCAACTATCAACTATGGTAACTTCATCCAAACAGCCTTTGACTTTGTTATCATCGCTTTCTGCGTGTTTATGCTTGTTAAAGCTATCAACAAACTTGTTGCTAAGAAGAATGCAGAGGATACTGCTGCTTCTACACCGGAACCAAAACCGACACAAGAAGAAAAGTTGCTGACCGAAATCCGTGATTTGCTGAAAAATAGCAAGTAGATTTTATAAACATAATAGAAATACAATAAAGGGAGTAAACGCTGGTGCTCCCTTTATTGTTTGTATGCGCAATATTTTTAGCTTAGAATAAATTTAGGTTTATTGAATTTTATTTATTTAACACTCCATTTTGGTAAAAGCTCAACATGTCTAAGTTTAGAATGGTTAAATATTTGCTTTGTAATTCATTCTGGCGGGCCTTCAACAGGTTGTCTTTGCCTGTGCGGAGTTCAACAATATTTTTCAGCCCAAGACGAAATTGTTCGTTCAATAAGTTGTAGCTAGTCTGTGCGCTCTCGCTGCTGATTTTGGCTGCTTTGAACTGATTTTGGTTCGTGATAGCCTGAAGCCAATAATTTTCAATAGTGGAATAGAGTTTGGTGTACTCATTTTTCAAATCAAGCATACTGCTTTCGCGGAGTAGTATGGCCTTGTTGACCGCTGTTCTCTTTGTTCTGTTATCAAAGATAGGTACGTTTATACCGATCCCTGCGCCGACCGAGAAATTTGTTTTAAGCTGTCGAGGCCAGTCTAAACTATTCATAGAAGTCGTGTTGGTTGATAGGCCTGCGTTGGCGTTGATAGTAGGCCTTCCCTGGGCCTTGGCTATTTTCATCTGCAAATTGCTTTGGTCAATTAGATTCTGATAACCTTTGAGCTCGGGACGATGCCCTAATGCGGCTGTGTAAACGCTGTTCAAGGTAGGGACTTCCTGTAATGCTATATTGTCGGAAGCCTCGGGAATTGTGATGTTGAAGTCTTCGTCGTCCATTATTTGTAATAATTGTTTCAGCTGGCGTTTGTAATTTTTCGTTGCGCTTTCGGCTGAGACAAGATTATATTCAACTTGGGCACGCTGGGCGGTCAGCTGAGCTAAATCAGCATTACTTATTTTCCCAATCTTGACCAATTCCTTGCCACGTTCTTCATTTTGTGTGCTATTTTCGAAGCTTTCTTTGTTTACTTTTATGGCTTCTGTAGAGTAGAGAATTTGGATATAGAGTTGAGCAATTTGTTCTTGTATATTATTAGCAGTCATTGCAGAGTCAATAGCAGCCTTCTCTTCGATCAGTTTGTTTAACTTCACTATATTATGATTGCGGTTACCATTCCAAAGTATCCAGTTGCTATTTAATCCATAAGTTCCATTATAGTAAAACTTGTCTACAGAACTTCTAGAATAGCCGTCACCGCTGATGCCTGACTCTATCCAGGGAGTATAAGTCAGGTTTTGCCTAGAAGAGAAACCTAAGTCTGGTAATAAAGCTGCCTTTGCTTGTAAAAAGTCTTCATTAGCACTTTGCTTCTGAATACGTTGTTTTTGGAGCGTGATATTGTTTTGTAAAGCATAGTTGATGCAGTCTTGCAACGACCAGTTGCGGGCCGGACTATCCAAAGGTGTTGTCAGAAAAGCAAGACCCAGTAAAAAAGTAGCTAATGATTTTCTCATAAATATTTATTTTCATTTAACGAAGAATCTGTTTGGAGTTTATATTTATCAATGTTTGTCTTTAGATGATAATTAAGAACAAAAAGTTTTTAATAATTTCGTTTGTTAACACTTCTTTTGAAAAAGAGTTCGGTATTAACATTCTGTTAGCAGATGCTTTGTAAAAATAAAGAATGCAAGCCCTAAGCAAGGGCCTGCATCCGTGCGATATATTTTCCCAAAATATCAAATTCAATGTTGACAACCGTTCCTATTGTAATATGGCAGAAGTTGGTGTTTTCACGTGTATAAGGGATGATAGCAACCTTAAACGTGTTCTCTGTTGGCTCGCATACAGTGAGAGAAACTCCATTGACGGTGACACTTCCTTTATCTACAGTGAAGTAGCCTTTGCGTGCCATCTCTTTGTCAAGTTTGTATTCAAAGGTAAAATAGGTGGAGCCATCAGCATCCTCCTGCTGTACGCATGTGGCAACTTCATCTACATGTCCTTGTACGATATGACCATCCAAGCGACCATTCATTTTCATCGAACGCTCGATATTTACTTTGTCGCCAACTTGGAGCAGTCCTAAGTTTGAGCGATCGAGTGTTTCTTTCATCGCTGTTACCGTATATTGGTCATCCTTGATTTTGACAACCGTTAAGCAAACTCCGTTGTGGGCAATGCTTTGATCTATCTTTAGTTCTTGGGTGAATGAGCATTTAAGCGTGAAATCAATGTTCTCTCGGATTTTTTGAATATCCGTGATGGTTGCCATTTCTTCTACAATTCCGCTAAACATATTTTCTATTTTTTAGATGTTAATAAAAAAGGCAGGAACCATAATCGGATTCCTGCCTATAGGAATGGGGTTGCTCAGTGATGTGATGAAACTCCGAGCAAAACAAGTCTTGAGAGCTCTTAGTTTCTGTAATCCGCTGGTCGATAAAAATATCAACTTACTACTAAAGAGTTTATGCGGCCCGCCATAGACATAAGAAACTATCTCGGTTTTCGATATTATTTGATGAGTATCCCGATCGAACCGACACAACCCCAATAAGTCTTTATAACTCGTATTGCAAAGATAGAGCGTTTTTTGATTACTTCCAAATAAAATACTTATTTTTTGATATCAAGGTATCCTAGCCGATGGTTTATGCCTTTCTTATTTTGGGCATAAGCTTGATACCATCCTGTGGGCAGTAAACTGATGTCCAAAGTCTTTCCGTAAAGAGGTGTGGTAGCTACTATTTGACCGGCCATATTAATAATGAGAATCGTATCAGCATCCAGCTGGTTGATAAAGTCTGGTAGAAAGACTTGTCTGTTGTTGTGTTTAAGCATTTTGCCCATATGGCTTATGTGCCGTTTGGGTGTTTGTGATAGCTGTAGGGGGGCGCTTTCATTACCATAACGATCAATGGTTGTTATTGCGTAAAAGTGCCCATCATCCGGTAGAATGGCTTTTTGAGTTCTTACTTTAATTAAATGCTTGCCGTAGTTCGTGTCTACAGGCCAATCTCTTGACGCATAAATATTATAGCAAAGTTGGTCTGAAGAAGTTGTTACAAAATAATAGCCATATTTCTTGTTAAAAGATTTTTTCGGACATTCCGGTTTTATGGACGAGGCCCATGTCATTGGAGGAATTAAAGCTGGAAAAGTGTTGAATGTTTTAGTCGTAAAGTCGTAAATATCTTTTGTGTTATCTGTGAAGAATTTACTTCTGAAGAAGGCATGCCCTTGTTGTAAATTCCTAGTATAGGCCATTTCGCGGGTAATAGTTTCCAAATCCCAGTTTTTTTCGGATGGCGACATAAAATAAATACCGAGTCCGGGAACAACGATTTTTCCGGCAGATTGCTCTTTCCAATCAATGGCAAAAGGGTAGAAGTTATTATCCTTAAAATACATCATTGGGAATAGCTCGTCCATGAGCCCTTGTTGTAACCATCCTTGCGCATCTTGACAGACCCGTGAATAAGCATTCCATCCATGGCTCCAATATCTGCTTAAGTCATCTGCTTTGCCGATAGGCGAGCAGCTCATCTTAACCCATGGTTTCAAAACTTTCACCTTGTCATGGATTTTCCTGACAATATCCGTAATATACTGGCGTCCTTTGGTAGGCGAAACATTTATCTTCCATGTTTCGGGATAACGAATATAGTCAAGGTGTATGCCGTCGACATCATAATTATTTGTGATTTCCGCACACAGGTTAGCCAAATAGTCACCTGTTGGTGCCAATTCCGGATTCATATATCCCTCTTCTGCAATCTTTCGGATAATGTTCGGCTGGCTTTGTCTTAGTCGCTTGCAGCCATGTGCGTTCCATTTGCCTACTGGCATGGTAACAATCCAGGCATGTAGTTCCATGCCTCTTTTGTGGCATTCTGCAATGGCAAAAGCTAAAGCGTCATATCCCGGTGATTTGCCCGGTGTGCCGCTGAGGCAACCATCCCATGGTTCATACTTGGATGGATAAATAACTGTTCCGCGAATTCTGGTCTGTAGCAATATGGTGTTGATACCAGCTTCTTGTAGTTTGTCCAAAATATCGGTCAATTCCTTTTGTTGAATACCAATAGTGTTTTGGCTTTGGGCATAGAGGTGAGGCCAATCTATGCCGCCAATAGTCGTGAGCCACACCGCCCTTACTTCATGTTTTGGGGATGAGATAGAAGAGAAAGAAGTGAATTGAGATTGGGCTTGGCAAACGGTAAAGAATAGACTGATAAAAATAGAAAGGAAAGTTCTCATTCGTTATTACATTATAGCTAAAATCGTAAGTGAAAAACGAAAATATGTTACAAAGATACTTATTATTTATAAGAATGTGCTATCTTTGCAAACAAAACTTTATCGATTATGAAAAAGAAATTATTAATGATGTTGGTAGCTTTGTTGGTTACCGTATCTGCAAATGCACAGTTTGAAAGGGATAAAGTGTATTTCGGTGGTTCTCTTACAGGTTTAAACCTTAGTTATAGTGGTTCAACAGAACTCAATTTGGGTTTGCAGGCTCAGGCTGGCTATATGATTGAAGATGATATTATGGTGTTGGCGCAGGCAGGTCTTCAACATAATAGTATGGCAGACGCTCATGATAGCTTTACTCTTGGGGTAGGTGGTCGTTATTATATTGAGCAGAATGGTATATATTTAGGTCTAAACTGCAAGTTTATTCACGCAAATAAGAGTTATAACGATATAATGCCCGGTGTGGAGGTTGGTTATGCCTTTTTTGTTAGCCGTACCGTAACGATTGAACCAGCAGTCTATTATGATCAGTCTTTTAAGAATCATCGTGACTATTCTACAATTGGTTTGAAAGTAGGTATAGGCATTTATCTATAATGAATGGATAGATATCCTTCTTCTTTGTTGGAAAAGGCAGTAAGCGAGTTCGCTAAGCTGCCGGGTATAGGGCGCAAGACAGCATTGCGCCTTGTATTGTTTATGCTTAAACGGTCGGACAGCGAGGTCGATATGTTTTCCGATGCGATTACTCGTATCAAGAGGGATATCAAGCATTGTAAAGTATGTCATAATATTTCTGATACAGAAATCTGTCCCATTTGTGCAGACAAGCGCAGAGATGGGGCTGTTGTTTGTGTCGTAGAGAATATTCAGGACGTAATGGCTGTTGAGAATACACAACAGTTTCATGGCTTGTATCATGTGTTGGGGGGCGTTATATCGCCGATGGATGGTATCGGCCCAAGCGAACTTCAAATAGAATCCTTGGTCAACCGAGTATCGACAGGAGATATTAAAGAGGTGATTCTGGCTTTGAGCTCAACAATGGAAGGTGATACGACCGGTTTTTACATTTCGCGCAAGTTGGCTTCTTTAAATGTCAAAATGAGCGTGATAGCTCGCGGCATTTCCGTGGGTAATGAATTAGAATATACGGATGAAGTAACGCTTGGGCGTTCAATCTTAAACAGAACCCCGTTTCAGAAGTAAGTGTTGTTCATCTCTATTCATGTAGGATAGGTTTTCAATTTTAAATTAGCAATATGAAGAAAACGCTAACGTTATTGAATTGGGCTTTCTATTTGCCCATAGCCTTATGTTTTTTAATGATTATCTTATTTGAGTATGACATCTTGCCTGCCGGCGTTGTGAAGTCTGATGAAACACAGACTTTGGAATTCTTTTTGGAATTTCTTATGATTATACTCACCATCGCAGGCATTCCGCTGATATTGAAAATGTTTAAATTTTCTTTTATATCTCGAAAAGTTGCAGGAGATCAAAGCTCTGACAATGTCGTATATTGTCATTATTCGCTGATTCGCATACTATTGCTGGCATTGTTGTTGGTAGGTAATAC
>CAUURC010000106.1:0-6671 GCA_963547405.1 uncultured Prevotella sp. | reverse complement strand
ACAAAACACGCCAAAACTCGCGTATTTGCACACAAAAAATATCGAGTCGGGAATAGCGCAACCAGCAAACGCGGTTTGTAAAGATAATTCAGAAGGATTTAAATACAAGGAGAGGAAATCTGTTTCAGCACTTCTTCGGCCACCTCACACAATTCCCGATACCACGCTTCGCCGAAACGACGCTTCAAGGGATTGGCCAGAAACTTATAAATCGGCATATCGATGGCACGCCCTTTGGCCACGGCGTCCTTGCAGATGTCCCACCGATGATAGTTGATTCCCGTGAGACCATGGCCGAATTCCTTCACACGGATGGGATAAAGGGCGCACGAAACAGGCTTTACGAACGTCGTCTTGCCCTCACGGAAAGCACATTCCAAGGCACAGAGGCAGCAGTCGTGTACGACGGTTCCGTCGTCGAGCGTCAAGTCCTTGTACTCGGTGAAAGCGCAATCTTTGCCTCCCACGATGCTCGTCACGAGGTCGCCCTCCCGGTCGACGTATGCCACGCCCTGCTTGTCGACCACCGCTTGGGCCGAAGCGCTCATCCGCGACCACACGGTATCGAGCGAATCCTCAATGCCCGCTATCTCATCGAGCGTCACGGGAGCCCCTGCATCGCCCTCGATACAGCATTTCCCCTTGCATTTGGTCAGGTCGCAGCAAAACTTTTCGGTGATAATATCGGGCGAAACCAATACGTCGCCCACCTGCAAAATATGTAATTCGTCTTGATTCATCTTGATATTATGGCTTGAGAACGGCCCGTCGCCCCCCTGTTATCATCAACTAATAACTTGTTTACCTATTAATCGTCAAACTCGTCATTTACCATTCGACAGGCTCCAATCCCTTGCTCTCCAAGAAAGCGTTGCAACGAGAGAAGTGATGGTTGCCAAACCAGCCGCCACGGTTGGCCGACAGCGGTGAAGGATGGACGCTCTCCAACACGAAATGGCGCGTCGTATCAATCAAATACTTCTTGCTACGGGCAAAACCGCCCCACAACATGAATACCAGATTGTCGCGTTGGTCGCTCAAGGCCTTGATGGCCGCGTCGGTAAAAGTGGTCCATCCCACTCGCTGATGGCTGTTAGCCTCATGCGCTCGCACGGTCAGCGTGGCATTGAGCAGCAGCACTCCCTGATCGGCCCAACGTGTCAAGTTGCCGTTAGCGGGCATAGGCTTACCCAAGTCCATTTCTATTTCCTTGAAGATGTTAATAAGAGAAGGCGGCGCCGGTATGCCTTCGGGTACCGAAAAACTCAGTCCCATGGCCTGACCGGGCTCATGATAAGGATCCTGTCCGATGATAACAACTTTCACTCGGTCGAAAGGACAGAGGTTGAAAGCATTAAAAATGAACTGTCCCGGCGGATAACAGGCATGATTTTGATACTCCTCACGCACCAATCGGGTGAGATTCACGAAGTAAGACTTCTCAAACTCGGCACCCACATGCCGTCGCCACGATTCTTCTATCTTTACGTTCATATAGACAGTTAATAATGATTGCAAAGATAATGATAAACTACGAAAAGTAAGTCTTTTCACAAAACATTATCATCAGCGACTGTTCCGCCTGATTATCCTCATGCCGATAACAGTCGCAACAGGCTTTTCGGGATAGTCAAACCATATCGCAGGACACCCAAACAAAAAATCGGAAGCTACGAACGCGTAACTTCCGATTTTGTTTAGTTTGTTTAATTGCTTATTTATCTTCAATCAGGCACTCGCCCGTCATGTCGGCCGGCTGTTCCAACCCCATGATATGGAGCAGAGAAGGGGCCACGTCGGCCAACCGACCGTTCTTTACCTTGGCCGAATTGTTATCCGTCACATAGATAAAAGGCACCGGATTCAGCGAGTGAGCCGTGTTGGGCGTACCGTCTTCGTTGATCGCATTGGCGGCATTGTCATGGTCGGCGATACTTGTTTATCCGTTAACCGCAAACTCGTTAATTTGTATACAGGCAACTCGTTATCTACCAATCAATAGGCGTAAGCCCCTTATCCTCCAAGAAAGCGTTGCAACGGGAGAAATGATGATTGCCGAACCAACGAGGAGAACCTTTGGTCGCCCGTTGTGAAGGATGGACGCTCTCCAACACGAAATGGCGTTTCGTGTCAATCAGATACTTCTTACTACGGGCGAAACCGCCCCACAACATGAATACCAGTTTGTCGCGTTGGTCGCTCAAGGCTTTGATGGCCGCGTCGGTAAAAGTGGTCCATCCCAGTCGCTGATGGCTGTTAGCCTCATGCGCCCGCACGGTAAGTGTGGCATTGAGCAGCAGCACTCCCTGATCGGCCCAACGTGTCAAGTTGCCGTTAGCGGGCATAGGCTTACCCAAGTCCATTTCTATTTCCTTGAAGATGTTAATAAGAGAAGGCGGCGCCGGTATGCCTTCGGGTACCGAAAAACTCAGTCCCATGGCCTGACCGGGCTCATGATAAGGATCCTGTCCGATGATAACAACTTTCACTCGGTCGAAAGGACAGAGGTTGAAAGCATTAAAAATGAACTGTCCCGGCGGATAACAGGCATGATTTTGATACTCCTCACGCACCAATCGGGTGAGATTCACGAAGTAAGACTTCTCAAACTCGGCACCCACATGCCGTCGCCACGATTCTTCTATCTTTACGTTCATATAGACAGTTAATAATGATTGCAAAGATAATGATAAACTACGAAAAGTAAGTCTTTTCACAAAACATTATCATCAGCGACTGTTCCGCCTGATTATCCTCATGCCGATAACAGTCGCAACAGGCTTTTCGGGATAGTCAAACCATATCGCAGGACACCCAAACAAAAAATCGGAAGCTACGAACGCGTAACTTCCGATTTTGTTTAGTTTGTTTAATTGCTTATTTATCTTCAATCAGGCACTCGCCCGTCATGTCGGCCGGCTGTTCCAACCCCATGATATGGAGCAGAGAAGGGGCCACGTCGGCCAACCGACCGTTCTTTACCTTGGCCGAATTGTTATCCGTCACATAGATAAAAGGCACCGGATTCAGCGAGTGAGCCGTGTTGGGCGTACCGTCTTCGTTGATCGCATTGTCGGCATTGCCATGGTCGGCGATGATGATAGCTTCATAACCGGTGGCCTTGGCAGCCTCGATTACCTCCTTCACGCACTGGTCTATCGCCCAGACAGCTTTGGCAATGGCGTTGTAAATGCCCGTATGGCCCACCATATCGCCATTTGCGAAGTTCACAACAATGAAGTCGTACTTGTCTTCCTTGATAGCGGCCACGAGCTTATCCTTCACCTCGTAGGCGCTCATCTCAGGCTTCAGGTCGTAGGTTGCTACCTTAGGCGAAGGCACAAGGATGCGGTCTTCGCCCTCGAAAGGAGCCTCACGACCACCGTTGAAAAAGAAGGTTACGTGGGCATACTTCTCTGTTTCGGCCGTATGAAGCTGCTTCTTGCCCAGTTTCGACAGGTATTCGCCGAGCGTATCCTGCACGTTTTCTTTCGGAAAGAGTACGTTTACGGTCTTGAAATTGGGGTCGTAGGGCGTCATGCTGTAGTATTGCAGGCCCTTAACCGTGTGCATTCCCTCTTCAGGAAGATCCTGTTGCGTGAGTACAGCAGTGATTTCCTTAGCTCGGTCGTTACGGAAATTGAGGAAGATTACTACGTCGTCTTCCTGGATTGTGCCATCAATCTTGGCATTGTTAATGGCCTTGATAAACTCGTCCGTCACGCCCTCGTCGTAGCTTTCCTGCATGGCCTGCACCATATCGGTGGCCTGTTTGCCCTTTCCTTCAACGAGAAGGTCGTACGCTTCCTTCACACGATCCCAGCGTTTGTCGCGATCCATGGCGTAGAAACGACCGATAATGCCGGCGATGTGGGCATCATTCTTGTCGCAGCAAGCCTGTACCCGCTCAATGAAACCCTTACCGCTACGTGGGTCGGTGTCGCGTCCGTCCATGAAACAGTGAACAAACACCTGATCTTTGAGACCATATTCCTTACCGATTTCAATAAACTTGAAGAGGTGATCGAGTGAAGAGTGAACGCCACCGTCAGACGTCAGCCCCATAAGATGGAGCTTCTTGCCCTTCTCTTTGGCATAGGTATAAGCCGCAACGACGCCTTCGTTTTTCAAGATAGAACCATCGGCGCACGCGCGATTAATCTTAACGAGATCCTGATAAACCACACGACCGGCGCCGATATTGAGGTGTCCCACCTCAGAGTTACCCATCTGGCCGTCGGGCAAGCCTACGTTTTCGCCGCTGGCCTGAAGCTCTGAATGCGCTGAAACAGCTGTCAAATAATCTAAATATGGAGTTGGCGTGTTGTAAATAACGTCACCTTTACCGTGTTTTCCGATTCCCCAACCGTCGAGAATCATCAGAAGTGCTTTCTTTGCCATAATAAAACTAATATCTAATTATTGTTATATTTCCTGCAAAAGT
This sequence comes from uncultured Prevotella sp., assembly GCA_963547405.1. Classification (GTDB taxonomy): domain Bacteria; phylum Bacteroidota; class Bacteroidia; order Bacteroidales; family Bacteroidaceae; genus Prevotella. The sequence continues at coordinate 2,227 of CAUURC010000106.1, read as the reverse complement.
ACGATGAATCAATGAGATAGCAAAAAAATGATTTTATTTTTAATAATCTTTACTGCAGCAATAGACGCAAGATTTGGCGCGATTCTTACAGCTCGGCAGCAGGCTGCGTTGCGTCGGCAATATCGAAATAGGCTTCGAGTTCGGTCATGGCACTACCCTCTACGTTCGCCAAATCTTTGATTATAAGGCCTTTCTCCAACAATAGAATGCGGGTGGATATATCGGATACGAAGTTGAGATTGTGACTGGAGAGGATGACCGTGGTGCCTCGTTCCCGGCATTCGCGCTCTATCATCTTGGAGATGAGAATCTGCGACGACGGATCGAGGTAGTTGAAAGGTTCATCAAGGATGAGTACGCGCGGCTGGATGAGCATGGCTCCGATGATACCGACCTTCTGTCGGTTGCCTTCGGAGAAGTCGCGCAGGTATTTCTTTGTACCGAGAATCTCACCATTCATCAACGCCTCGAAGCCCGCAAGCCGTTGATGGATGGTTGTTTCGTCTAAACCATAGACCTTACCGATGAAAGCGAAATATTCTTCGGGCGTGAAAAAGTCGATTAGAAAGCGCCCGTCGATGAACGAACCGGTAAATGTTTTCCAGTCATCACTCTCATGAACGAGCTTTCCTTCGTTCTCCACACTGCCTTCATCGGCCTTGATGAGGTCGAGAATAAGGCGCATCAGCGTGGTCTTGCCTGCGCCATTGTTACCCACAAGACCGATCAGCTGGCCATCACGGATGGTCAGTTCCGGAATATCAATCACAGTTTTGTCACGGTAAACCTTTTTAAGATTGGATATTTGTATCATAAGAAAAATGTTTCATTACTCTCCTAACTTCTCCATTCGTTCATATCGCCGGGCCATAAACATATCGGCCACACGCTTGATGATGGGTCGATGAGCCGCAATTAGGCCAATACCTACAAGCGAAGTAATCCATTCGGCCACCACGGGAGGCAGCCACGCGAAAGCAAAGGCAAAGCCAATCATCGGCACCAACGGCACAAAAGAATACACATTGATAGACATGTTGGCTCCCTGATAATTGAAGAAAGCCGACGAGAAGACGTCGAGACGGGTGGAAAAAAGGCAGGTTGGCAGCAGCAACAGATTGGTGCCGATGGCCAACAACGCGGCACTGCACAGGAATCCGAGGCTCCATTTGCCCATCAACAGGCCCGGCACGAGCAATAAAAAGGCCACCAGATTGATGAGCATATAGAAATAATACTTATTGAGCAGCAGGCGATAAACCGACACGGGTTTAGTCATCAGACCGTGAAAGAAGTTGGCTTCCACGCCGAACACCCACTGTCCCAGAATGATAGACGGAAAAGCGACGGAGAAATACATAAAGAATACCATGAAACCATGGCCGATTCCGCTGTCGCCACCTAACGTAGAAGACAGGGAATAGATTTGCGGAACAATAATAACGAGGCTGAATATCAAGCTCTGGCGCAGGCGCTTGGCTCGTATCAGGCAGAGGTATTCCAAACTCAGAAGCGACACTCGCCCCATGCTACGCACCGATGAAGCCTGCTCCTGATGGTCGTTGTAGACCCGCATGGCACAGAGATAGCGATAGAGCACATAGATGGCAAGCCCCGACAGGGCCATCATACCCAGTATATGAGCCACGGCGCCAAGGCCGATAAAGCAGAACGCGTAAAGGGTCAGGATGAAAAGGTAGAACAACAGGCCTACCCAGACAGCCAACTTGCGGGCCCAATCATCAGCCTTGTGCAGACAGGTGATGGCCAAACCATTGGCCACCGACAGCACATAGGTCATCAGCGTGGCCAGCAACGCGTAGCCGACCGGCATGAAGATGAAATAAATCAGTGCCATAACGAGCGGCACCATGTAATTCCAGTAATCAAATAGGTTGGAAAGAATAAGGAATTTGTTCCACGTGCGTTCCGTAACAGGCTTTGCTTTTAGGTAGTCGTCCATGATAGCGGCGTCCTGCTTCATCATGAGTTTCAACAGAAAGTCGGGCAAAACGATGGCCAGTCCTATCATCGTGGCAACGCGTTCAAATGGCAAATCGCCCATCTGTTCCATCACGGAGCTGCCTCCACCCACGTAAAAACTTATCAGGAAAGAAGCCATGATGAAGAGAATATAGATAAAAATGCCCATTTTCTTCCAATTGAAAGTGCGCCGTGTTTCTATCCACCATAGTTCGAGAAGTATCTTCTGCATAAATTCTAGTTC
>CAUURC010000105.1:0-6708 GCA_963547405.1 uncultured Prevotella sp. | reverse complement strand
GCATAATAAGCAACTTGCTTTACTGCCCAATTCTGAAATGGTGGAAAGTAAAACAATAAACAGCAAAGGAAAAAAAGTAAAATAGGAGAAATAACCGCAAATCCTATCCACTTTACTATCTTATTATTCATTGAGAATCATGCTTATTCCTGCAAAGGAAGCAAATTAATTCGACAAAATGGAAGGATTGAATAAAGTTTTTAGACGAGAACAGCTATTTTGCAAGACTTTGCCAAAGCGGATCTGACGGAAGTGGAGCGTCTAAAAAAATCGTTTCTTTTGAAACGGGATGCACAAACTCCACATGATATGAAAGCAGACTAATGCTTCCATCAGGATTACTTCGCTTGGCTCCATACTTCAGGTCGCCCTTAATCGGGCACCCCATGTGGGCTAATTGGCACCGTATCTGGTGATGACGACCCGTCAACAGTTTGACTTCAAGCAACGTATAACGATCGGTACGGCCTATTTCCTTATACTCCAAGACAGACTTCTTTGAATTAGGAACCTCACGATCATAAGCATAACTTTTATTCTGCTTCTCGTTGCGTACCAGCCAATGGGTCAACGTGCCTTCCATATTTGCCGGTTTGTTCTGTGTCAGCGCCCAATAGGTCTTATGAACCTCGCCCTTGCGAAACATTTCATTAAGACGTGTCAGGGCTTTCGATGTCTTGGCAAAGACGACAAGGCCCGCCACGGGACGATCAAGGCGATGTACCACACCCAGAAAAACATTGCCGGGCTTATGGTACTTCTCCTTAATATAATTCTTGACAAGCTCAGAAAGCGGTGTATCGCCGGTCTTATCACCTTGCACGATCTCACCGCTTTCCTTATTGACGATAATAATATGGTTATCTTCGAATACGATTTGCATCTTACATATTCATACCACCGTCAACTTGGATCACCTGACCCGAAACATAACTTGACAAATCGGAAGCCAGATAAACCGCTGTATTGGCAATATCTTCTACCGTTCCACCACGACGCAATGGTATCTTGTTGGTCCACTCCTTACGGATTTCATCCGGCAAAGCCTGTGTCATAGCCGTGTCGATAAAGCCGGGAGCTATCGCGTTCGCACGAACACCCTTCGGTCCCATCTCCTGAGCGACGCTCTTGGCAAGGGCTATCATTCCGGCCTTAGAAGCCGCATAGTTGGCCTGACCCGCATTTCCATGCACGCCTACGACTGAAGCCATATTGATAATAGAGCCACCACGCTGACGCATCATAAGAGGAACACAAGCGTGAATGAAATTAAAAGCACTCTTCAAGTTCACGGCAATCACCGCGTCCCACTGCTGTTCGGTCATACGAAGCATTAATCCGTCCTTCGTGATACCGGCATTATTCACCAGAATATCAATCGAACCAAATTCTTCTTTTACCATTTTAACTACTTCCGCTGTCTGCGCAAAATCGGCCGCATTGCTGGCATAGCCCTTCGCCTTTACGCCTTTGGCTGCTATTTCGTCTTCTGTTGCCTTACCGTTTTCATCAATAACGAGATCCGTAAAAGCCACATTGGCACCTTCTTCAGCAAATTTCAATGCAATGGCTTTGCCGATTCCACGTGCAGCTCCTGTAACAAGAGCTGTTTTACCTTCTAACAATTTCATTTTCTTATTTTATTAGTGAATAATCTTTTTACTTAGCGCTCATCTTTCCCAAAGCACCATATACGACTTTGGCAACAAGCGGTTTGCTGGTTTCTTCGGTCATACCATGGCCCAACCGCCCATAGATGAAAGGCACCTCAAGACCTTTGATACAATAATGAGTAATGTCGGCCACCAGCTCCACATTATCTATATCAAACTCTCCGTCAGCTTTTCCATCAGCATATACCTTCCGGAACAGTTCGATTTCGTCTTCATCAAAATTCTTTCTCACCTTTTCCACCATCCAGATGTTCCGGAAAAACTCGGCACGCAGGTTGCCATTCCGCACCACCGTTTCCTTAATCAGACTCAAATGGGTATAAATCAACTCAATAATCTTTTCCTGTGGTGGAATGTTTTTCGAAGCAACCTCGTCCAATTTGTCCGACAACCGCTCCAACTCAGATTCTATCACAGCGTAATAGACATCTTCTTTCCGATTAAAATAGGTATATAATGTGCGTCTCCCCTTACCCGAAGCTACTGCAATATCATTCATAGTCGTATTCGCAACGCCTTTCTTCGCAAACAACTGACGTGCCACATCAACTAACTTCTGTCTGGTTTTCGATATTGACATACAACTTTTCCTCCGCAGTAAGAATTGCACAATGGAATTTTATTTGTGCAAAAGTAGACGTTTTGTTTTACATGGCCAAATTATTATAGATAAAATACAGGAAAAAAATATGAAAGAATGCTTGTAACTTGGGGCATTAAACGCAGCTACAGGGCCTACATTATAAAATATTTAGGACAATATTGGACATAAAAGCAAAAAAAAACGCCAATAATTTTGGTAATATAATAAAAAAGCGTACCTTTGCACTCGCAAACAAGAAGCAGTGCTTTACTGACTTGTTTGAATGGTTAATATCGCGGAGTGGAGCAGTTGGTAGCTCGCCAGGCTCATAACCTGGAGGTCGCATGTTCGAGTCCTGCCTCCGCAACTTATATCGGCGTAACGAGTTGAAGTCAACAAGTTACGCCGATTTTTTGTTCTAAACGCATCACTATTGCTTAATAAATCACACGCTAAAGCGAAGGGACAGCCAAGCGAAGGAGCAATGTTCCACTCTTCAAACTCATCTGTGGGAACACTCGGTTCTGACTTTTTTGTAAAGAAAGTGGTAAGAAAAACGACCTCTAAAAATGCTCCAATTAGATAGAAAAATAGGGATGAAAAGCAGTTTTCTACCCCTACGCCATGTCATTTTTAGCTCATTGGGATGTAAAAGGGCTGCTTTCACACGCTAAAAGCTATGCTTTTACCTTCTCATTGCTATGCTTTTAGCTCCTCATAGTTATGCTTTTAGCGGCTCATAGTTATGCTTTTAGGCGATTATTTGCGGTATTTCAGACTGTTTTTGATAGGCAAAAACACTATAATTTTAAATAAATCACTGATAATCAACGCTTTAATCATTTAGGAACAAACGCTCAAAATACTGCAGTTTTAGTCACGAACTTTTTTCTCGGAGCAAATTTTGAAGGTGATTTGTATAGTTTTTTCATAGGGAATTTGCTTCAAATGATAAGGCAATATCCATGGTTTCCGGTGAGCCATGATTCTGAATACAAAAAGAGCTTGCCTTATTTGGCAAGCTCTCTTAGATATTTTTTCAGATGAAACGCCCAAATTTTATACCCCAAAGGCGATAGATGGAGTCCGTCGGAGGTAAGTTCCGGACGCATCTCATTGGTTCCGTGACGATTGAAATAGCGGAAAAGATTGATGTACGTGATATGGTTGGCCTCACAATAACGACGAATCATGCGGGTAAGTTTGGCCACTTCATCGGTTTTTCCTTCCAGTGTCTTCCACCTTCCAAAGCTCTCGTTGATGGGCAAAAGGCTCTGTACATAAAGCTTTGTTTGAGGTGACTCGGCCCGAATCTTATCGATCACTTTCTGACAAAGCTCAAAAACCTGAGCGGCTGATAGGTCATGGCTGAGGTCATTAATGCCAACCATCAGAAAAACAGCTTTGGGGTTGCCGGGTAAAATCTGGACAAGACGGTGATAAATGCCCATAGCATCGTCGCCGGCAATGCCACGATTACGGATACGACGGGCAGCAAGAAGCTTATTCCAGTCGCCCGCAAACTCGGTAAGACTATTACCCAACATAACAATATCCGTACTATCAACGGGGCGCATGGTCTCGAACTCGGCCACACGGTCATTATAATGTTCAAAAGATTGGTAGCTAACCTTCGGCGTCTGTGCCTGATTGGGGAGCGCACTCATCAACGATAACAACAAAAATAAAACGAAAGGCTTCATTGCTAAAACTGCTCTAATAGTTTGATTCGCTTTTCCGTGTCGGGATGAGTGCTGAATAAAGAGTTCATGAAAGCCATCAGTCCTTGCTCCATCTCGTCGGGTTGAATAATAAACAACTGGGCTACATCGGCACGACTCACGTGATCCAAGCCCGGATTGCCTGAAATCTTACGCAACGCAGAGGCCAGTGCCAAGGGGTTGCCACAGAGTTCCGCGCCACCCGCGTCGGCCATATACTCACGCTTGCGCGAGATGGCAAAACGCGTGAGCAAGGTAAACAGATAGGCTATGGCACAACAGACAAGCCCAATCAGCATAACAGCTATTACGCCAAGACCATTTCCCTTATTGTCACTATCTGAATTTCGGCGACTGCCACCGCCATACCACATCATCTGATACATGATTCTGACAACCAAAGACATGACCGTAGACACAATGCCGACAAAGATAATACTTGTAATAAGCAGGCGGGTGTCTTGATTACGAATATGTGTCAACTCGTGACCAATGACTCCGGCCAGCTCGTCATCATCAAGAATATCTAATAAACCGGTTGTAACGGTGACGGCATACGTCTTCTTATTGATTCCGCTTGCGAAAGCATTAAGCTGAGGATCCTTCACGACATTCACCTTCGGCATATCCATGCCACAACTCATACATAGGTTTTCTACGATGTTATATACACGTGGATTGTCCCGCCGTGCCAATGGTACGGCCTGTGTGGCGTGATTAATCATTGCCGCATTGGAAAAATAAGCAATGATAAACCATAATCCTACGCCTAAAATTACCCAGGGTATGGTCGTAATAAAATAATAATTGACTGTTGCGACATCCAGTTGATGGACCACTTCGCCATCCGCGTCGAGATAACCGCCGCCAAAGTAGTTCAATAAAGCTAAAAACACCCAAACCATTCCCAAGATAATGGCCGGAAATAGTAATAACAACATGATGGTCTTCATGTTGTTATTACGGATTTGGGTGTACATCCCTACATATTTCATATCGTTAGAACTTAACCTCAGGAGCCTTATCTAACGTTGCACGATCTTCTTGCGGAATCTCAAACATCAGCTCCTTATGGAAACCAAAAGCATTGGCGATAAGATTAGAGGGGAACGACTGTACGGCAGTATTTAACTCGCGCGTAGTAGAATTAAAGAAACGACGTGTTGCGGCCAGCTTATTCTCGATGTCAGCGATTTCAGTTTGCAACTGAAGGAAGTTCTGATTAGCTTTCAACTCCGGATAAGCTTCCAAAGAAACTTTCAATCCGGCAAGCGCACTTGTCAAAGCATTATCAGCCATAACTTTGTCGTTGATGGACACAGCGCCCATTGCAGCAGCACGCGCAGCCGTTACTTTCTCTAATACTTCACGCTCATGGGTGGCATATCCCTTAACCGTAGCAACCAACTGGGGAACTAAATCATAACGTTGTTTCAACTGAACATCGATATTGGCAAAAGCATTCTCCCGATTGTTGCGAAGACTTACCAAACGATTGTAAAGACCAACAAGCCAAAGGGCTATCAAAACTAAAACAACAAGTACAATAATTAATGTCATAGGATTACAAAATTAATATTAATTAGATATACAAAGATAACTCAAAAGTTGGCACAAAAGCTGTTTTTAAGATTAATTATAAAGAATCGGCTGCAAACTCGAGTTAGAGTTTGCAGCCGAAAACACGTTATTTCAAAGGCTTTTTATTTCATAGCCCGTAAAACTTTCTCCAAGTAACGCTGGGTCTTTTTACTACTTGAATGTACTCCCCCATTCCAAGAACGAATCGCTTTCTCTATGCTATTAAGAGGATTGTACTTTGATTGAATTAGAAGAAACATTTCCTTAGACTTCGCAACACTAAAACGATCTCTCAAATAATATTTCTTCTTAATCTTACGCGACTTCAATATATCATTACATTCTGCAACTAATATTGGAGTTATCTGCATGGCTCCTACCGAATTTCCACTAACGGCCTTCGGATTACCATTACTTTCTACTTGAATAATTGCGGCCATCACTGGCTCCCAATCTACACTTTTACTTAATTTTGAACTTGAACTATGAGCAGCAACGGCTGGCATAAGCTCAAAAACTAAAAATGAAACAATTAAAAATACGACTTTAAATATTCTCTTCATCAGTAATTGATTTGTGGAACCTGATTATCAAAAAAACAACATCCGTATAATCGCGATTGCAGAATATGAGAAAAAGTTATCTGCATATCTCAGCTCCGTTAGTATCAACAAGATATAATTACTAACACAAGCATTATATCTTTTATTATCCGCTGCAAAGTTACAAAAAAAATACAATATAGGCAAATATGAACAGCGGCAATTACACCATTTTGAAAAGAAAACTATCAAGATAAGATATTGAATATCAGTACATTCAATATGAATATGTAATCAGACTACCAATACAACCCAAAATAAATAATCATGCAGAAGCTTATGCATAAAAATACAACTAAAATTGTTGTCAACGATAAATGACTCAAGAGTCAATTAACTTTTCCAAGAAGATTTATTGTCAAAAATTTACTAAAGAGCAACAACTAAATTTCATAAACTCTCTCTTCTTCTAAACAAATATAATCGTCGAATGTTCATTGTTTAATCATGTCCCATCACTACAAACAAATATAAACAGGATAAAAAAAGAGAACCTCCGTTACTTCCGTAACCAAGGCTCTCTAAATAAAAGAAGGCGGCGACCTACT
>CAUURC010000104.1:0-6761 GCA_963547405.1 uncultured Prevotella sp. | reverse complement strand
AACATAAGAAGTGTTTAACAACAAAAGCTGTCAACTAATTCCAGTACACTACAAAAGAGCGATTACCAAAATGTTACCGCTATTTGGTAATCCAATTACCACTTAGTGGTAATGCCATTACCACGCAGCGGTAAGACTATTACCACACGGCTGGTAATCGTACACGTCAAATTGCGAAAATTGCCGTGTATTTTTCATATTCTAACAAATTGGTTGTTGGATAAAATCAAGCTACATTCAAGAGTCTGACATCTGTCGGCATAGAAATGTCAGACAAATGTCAGACTCTTTTTTCATGAAAACCACAACGTCGTTTCTATCTTTGCTCGAAAACAAAACAGCAAAGAATGAGAAAAGCAATTTTATTATTATTAATGAGTATGCCGATAATGTCGCTATGGGCACAGCAGGAGCGTACCGTGGAGTTGAAAGAAGTGAAGGTCGAGGCGGCCCGGGTGGTGGAACGAATTGACGGGCGGCTTTATTTGCCTACCGCAAACCAGAAAGCTGCCTCACCCGATGGCTACAGCTTGCTGGCCAAACTGGCGTTACCGGCCATCCGCATTGACGAAGCGATGCATTCTATCAGGGCACTTGATAATCGTGGAGGTGTGCAAGTGAGAATCAATGGGGTGGTTGCCAATAAGACAGATCTGCTGGCACTCAATCCTAAAGAGGTGAAGTCGGTAGGCTTTATCGACAATCCTGGAGTGCGTTATGGATCGGAAATCGGTTATGCTATTGATATTCGGACGCACCGTAGCGGTGAGGGTATTCTTTGGGGGACTAACTTGAGCAACAATGTTACAGCCCTTCGTGGTGATAATACCATATATTCTAAATGGAATAAATGTCATTCGGAGCTGGGCCTAATCTACAATTCAGGCTATGTCGACCTGCGTGGAACCCGTTATTATGAAGAGGCCGACTATCTGTTGGCCAATGGTAGCCATCATCTTATTACACGCAGGGATGTCGGTAGCCGATACCGAAACTTTTACAATGGCTTAGATTTGGTGTATAACCAGGCCGATTCGGCCACTTATGTATTTCAGGCGAAGCTCTCAGGCGCCTTTTCCCATAGCCCGCGTAGTATTACTGACCGATTGATTGTGGAGAGCGGACGGGCTGATAAGATAGTGCGAATGGAAATTAAAGACAAAAGTTTTATGCCAATTCTCGACCTTTACTTCTTTCGCCAACTTGGTTCGAAGCAGTCGGTTACTGCCAATGTTGTGGCAACGGCTATCTCTACCGACGCGAGCCATGCCAATAATGAAGGTGGGCTATATGCTTACGATGTCGATGGCAATACTTGGTCGCTCACGTCGGAAGCTATCTATGAACGTCAGTTGACAGCTGCCAAACTGTCATTTGGTTTCAATCATCAGTTGAAATATACCCGTAATGTCTATTCGGGCGACGTAATGTCGGTCAACGGCATGCACCATGGCAGTCTGTATGGCTTTGGCGAGTTGAAAGGACGGTGGCGGAAGTGGAACTACATGGCAGGTTTAGGCGTGAGCAACGTACGCTATCGGCAGGCCGATAACCATTATTCTTACTGGTTGTTTCGTCCGAAAGCCTCGCTTACCTATACTTTGGCTAAGGGACTGACAGCGGGCTATACCTTTGAAATCAATCAGCATATTTCAAGAATTGCCATGATCAGCAACACGCGCATACGTGCCAATTCGATGGAATGGACAGTGGGAAACCCGCGGATTAAGCCCAATGGTGTGCAGACGCACTTAATCAGACTGGCTTACAATACACCGCGTTTCCATTCAAACATGGATATGGAGTACCGGCGTAATCATCCTTGCAACATGGCCAGTTATGAGCGTGGCGCGGATAACCAATTCTATTATACGCAGAAGATGCAGCCCGGCATTACAATGTTCTATGTATCTAATTATACGAAAGTGGATATTCTGCCAGAACGGCTGTCGTTGAGTGTCAACGGAGGCGTGTTTCGGTTCATTAACAGGGGAGACAACTACCGTCATTACCTGACTTCCTATAACTACGGAGCCAGTCTTCAGGCCTACTTGGGACGCTGGACGTTGACAGCCGTTGCCGATAATGGCTGGAAGTTTATGGAGGGAGAGGCGTGGAGCCGACAGGGAAACGCCGCCTATCTAACATGCAGTTATCGGGTAGGTAATTGCAGCGTGTCTCTCTATTGGAACCATCCGTTTGAAAAGAATCCGAAAGAGGATCATGCGGAATTGCTCAATGCCCTTATTCACAAGCGGATGACGACACGCAATCGTGACAAGGGTAACATGGTACATCTGGGCTTTACGTGGAAATTCGGTAAGGGGAAAAAGTATCGTGATATAGAGCGAAGACTGCAAAATAAGGACACGCAGACGGGCATTCTCTAATGATAGAAAACAAGAAAGCCATATCAAACCATGCGAAATGGATAATATGGCTTTCTTGAAATATAGGGATGAAGTCTTAACAGATTGCCTGCGAAGGCTTCATTCTTTTACGATGGTTCTTCAACGGGCGACTTAGCCGAGCAGCGCCTTGAACTTTTCTTCTAACTTGTCCTTGCTGGCAGCGCCCACAAACTTGTCTACGAGCTGGCCACCCTTGAAGAACAAGATGGTGGGAATGTTACGAACGCCAAATTCCATGGCGATATCGTCGTTCTCCTCTACGTCGCATTTGCCTACAACGATTTTGCCATCGTAGTCATTCGCGAGTTCAGACACGATAGGAGCAAGCATACGGCAAGGGCCGCACCATGTTGCCCATAAGTCAACTACCAATGGCAATTCGCCATTTTTGTAACTCTCGAAGTTCTCGGTTGTGATTGTTACTTCCATGTTTGTTTGTTTTTTATTGTAAAATGATGTTTAAATGTATATTGTCTAATATATATATTGTAAAAGAAAGCGTGTTCCGACAAGAGGAACTGATGAGCGAAAGTTTGCAAAGATTATGCCAAAACCTTTAATTGATACTGTATTGCATCGCAGGATTGGCCTCAATATAAGAAATAAGATTGTTCTTGATGTCGATTTCCTTGTTCTTCGACCTGAGAAGAAGTCGTGTGTTGTGCTCCTCGTCAATGATTTGGAGGTAGAGTTGCGTCTTCCCCGGGTTCTCGCTGATGATGGTATTCAGGTCGTTTACCAGTGTATCATCAATCGCGTTGCGGTTGATGGTGATGGTAATCTTCTCCAACCGATGCTCTTTCACGTCTTGAAGGAACTGTATGTTCTGCACTTTAAAGTCGTAGTAGTTGCCGTTCTGATAGGGTTGCACGCATTTGGCTGTGATAAAAACCGAACACCCGATGGTCAGCATACCGCTCCATCGGCCCCAGTCTTCACCAAAAAGAGCAAGCTCACCGGCACTTTCGTAATCTTCGATCGTTACGATTCCAAAGGGCTTTCCGGTCTTGGTGAATTTCGATTTCACACCGGTAATAATACCACTCACCCTTATTTCACTCTTCAAAGCTAACAAAGGCTTGTTGTCAAGCTCTGCGCAAAGGGTGTTACTCATGTGTTTGACGATGATAGAATAATCGTCAAGCGGATGCGCGGAGAGATAAATTCCGACAAGTTCGCGCTCTTTGTTCAACCGTTCTATCGAACTCCATTCCTCTGCTTGTGGGATTGGTGGATGCGCGATTTCTACCGTTTCTTCGCCTCCAAACAAAGAGGTTCGTGCCTCGTTCTGCTCTTGTTGGAAGAGCTGACCATAGCGAACAAGTGTGTCGAGGAAGACTTCGCCCTTGCCATTGATGCCAAGGAATTGCTCACGGCGAAGTCCGAAGCAGTCGAAACCGCCACTTAGTGCTAATGATTCAAACGCTTTTCGATTGACATTGGCAAAGTCTACGCGTTCTGCAAAGTTGAAAATGTCTTTGAATGGGCCATTTTCATCGCGCTCTTTGATAATTGACAAAGCAGCGGCTTCACCCATTCCTTTGATTGCGGCCATACCAAATCGAATCTCGCCTTTTTTGTTTACACCGAAGTTACTGAAACTTTCATTCACGTCCGGACCCAGTGTCGGAATGCCCAAGGCCTTGCATTCGTCCATCAGTTTGGTTATTTCCTTGATGTCGCTCTTACGTCTGGTCAAGAGAGCGGCCATGTATTCGGCCGGATAATGGGCCTTCAGGTAGGCCGTTTGATAAGCTACCCATGAGTAACAGGTGGCATGCGACTTATTAAAAGCATAAGAAGCAAACTTCTCCCAATCGCCCCAGATCTTCTCCAAGACCTTCGGATCGTGGCCATTCGCTTGTCCTTGGGTAATGAATTTGGGCTTCATGGCATCAACGATGGCTTTCTTTTTCTTACCCATAGCTTTACGCAGCGCGTCACTCTCACCACGAGTAAAGTTGGCCAACTGGCGTGAGAGCAACATCACCTGCTCCTGATAGACCGTAATACCATACGTATCTTTCAGGTATTTCTCCATGCAAGGGATGTCATATTGCACCAATGACGGATCGTTCTTGCGCTTAATAAAGTCAGGAATATAGTCCATAGGTCCCGGACGATAAAGAGCGTTCATCGCAATGAGGTCTTCGAAGACGGTAGGATGAAGCTCCCGCAGGTACTTTTGCATGCCGGGAGATTCAAATTGAAATGTTCCGATGGTACGACCTTGCTGATATAATTGGTAAGTAAGCTCGTCATCGATGGGTATTTTTTCAATGTCGATGATATCACCGGTTGTCTGCTTGACATTTTTACAGGCTTCTTTCAACTCCGACAAGGTCTTCAAGCCTAGAAAATCCATCTTGATGAGTCCTGTAGTCTCAATGACATGTCCATCATATTGCGTCACTGCCGTCTTCAATCCCGGATAATCGGGGTCGGCTGCGGTCGAAACGGGCACCCATTCCTCAATAGGGTTGCGGCAAATGATAAAACCGCAGGCATGAATACCTGTTCCCCTGACGGTTCCTTCCAGCATTTTAGCATACTTGATGGTATTTCTTTCACGTGGATCGACCGACGCTTCCGCCTCACGAAGCTCCGGTGTGCACTTGATAGCGTTCTTCAAGTTCATCTTCAAACCATCGGGCAGGCGGTCGGGAATGGCTTTGCACAGTGCATTCGATTTATCCAACGGCAGCTTTTCCACACGGGCGACATCCTTAATGGAGTTCTTTGTGGCCATACTTCCATAGGTAATGATATGCGCACAGTTCTCATGGCCATATTTATCCATAACCCATCGCAGCACCCTACCACGTCCGTCGTCGTCAAAATCAGTATCGATATCTGGCAGATTCACACGATCGGGATTGAGGAAACGCTCGAACAGCAAGTCATACTTTAGCGGATCAATCTGCGTAATACCCAAACAATAGGCCACAACCGAACCTGCAGCCGATCCACGGCCAGGTCCAACCATCACGCTGAGTTCTTCTCGGGCGGCTTTGATAAAGTCTGACACGATAAGGAAGTAGCCAGGGAAGCCCATCGTCTTCATGACGTGCAGTTCAAAGTTGATGCGTTCCTTTACATTCTCTGCCAACGGTTCTCCATAAAACACTTTCGCGCCATCGTAAGCGAGCTTTGCCAGATAGTCCGCTTCGAACTTAATGCGATATATTTTTTCATATCCCCCCAAGCGTTCAATCACCTTTTGTCCTTCTTCCGGAGACATTTGGTTTTCTCCGTTTTCATCGGTTGTAAACTCATTGTATAAGTCTTCTTCCGTGAATTTAGCTTCCCACTCCGCTTCTGTACCAAATTCTTCGGGGATGGGGAAGAAAGGCATGATGGGCCCATGGTCGATACTGTAAGTCTCTACCTTATTTAATATCTCCAAGGTATTGGATAATGCTTCAGGAATATCGGCAAACACTTCGTTCATCTCTTCACGGGTCTTGAACCACTCCTGTTTACTATAGCGCATACGGTTTGGATCGTCCAGGTCTTTTCCTGTTGCCAAACAGAGCAAATGGTCGTGAGCTTCTGCCGTTTCCTTATCTTCAAAGTGACAGTCGTTAGTACAAATCAACTTGATACCATATTCCTTAGAGAACTCCATCAGCACTTTATTCACCTTTTGCTGTAAGGGATAGGCCTCACGGTTGGCCAAGATTGTCGGATCTTTTACCTCGTGACGTTGCAATTCCAAATAATAATCATCGCCAAACACACGCTTATACCACTCACATGCTTCACGCGCACCCTCAATATCACCTTTTAATATTTTATTAGGCACCTCTCCGGCCAGACATGCGGTACAAACAATAAGGTCTTCATGGTATTTCTCTAAATCAGCCCTGTCCGTTCGGGGACGATAATAATAGCCGTCCACCCATGAATGGCTCACCAGTTTGATTAGATTCTTGTAACCATTATAATTTTTAGCCAGCACGATGAGGTGGTAACCACTATTGTCACCACGTTCCTTTACCATGTCCTCCTTGCGGCGACGGGCCACATACATCTCACAACCGACAATCGGTTTAAAAGGCTCAAGGTCGTCTTTTTTGCGTTGCTTGTTGACGCCGGCGCAGTAGTCGATAAATTCCTTGATACCATACATGGCACCATGATCGGTAATAGCCATACCTTTCATGCCGTTGTTGATGGCTTTGTCTACAAGATAAGGAATCTTGGACTGACCGTCGAGAATAGAATATTGGGTGTGTACGTGTAAGTGAATAAAATCTTCCATCGTCTTTTGAATGCTAAAGAGTGCACTAAGTTACGCTGAAATCCCGACATGGCAAAAGAAAAAATATAAATAGTTGTGGAAGCAAC
>CAUURC010000103.1:0-6983 GCA_963547405.1 uncultured Prevotella sp. | reverse complement strand
TATGTTCTGCCCTTACTGCATACTGCTTTTTTGAGAATAAGCCGGAGGTACTGCCGGTATATGTAGAAAAATCAAGGCAGTTAGAACTATTTTCATACTAAGCTTATCCCAAACTCGCGTATATAGTATCTTCAGACAACTGTCCCGTGTCGTTTCCAGTGCCTGTCCTAATTTATTGACATTGGGCACAAGCGGAACATTTTGGGCAATGATGGCCAGCAACTTCTTCGTTTTCTTGATGGTGGTGTATGAAACTTTCTCAACGGCGGGCATATATTTTTGTTAAAACTCTTTTGGAAAAGTGAATATTGCAAAGAAAATAGCTTTTATAGAAGTTATATGTTCGTGTATGAAAGCTAAAAAGCATGGCAAAAGAGAGTATGACAAGAATAACCGAGGCGATTTACGACTTGAAGACCCCCATTTTTTTATTAGGATAATTCACAATTATTTCCTTTCAGGTCGATATTCATAAATCACATTGTAATAGTTAAATTCCGTAAGTAATCTTTACATCTTTCTTTAAATGGCTACGATATTTTCCATAAAAAGTTTTTTGCGGGCAAATATGCGCGTTTTGAGCGAATTTGTATGTGATTGTGAATCAGCGCTTTGTGTTTTTAAGAGGAAAAAAGCGACGCAAATTAAGCATTGAAAATGCTGTTTTAAGGAAGTAAAAGAGGCTTTTTCAGGCAATAAAAGCAGCCCTTTTAGGAGCTCATTGCTATGCTTTCGCAAGCTAAAAGCATAGCGATGAGCTGATAATAGTGCTGATTTGAAGGTCTGAGTGCTATAGAAAAGGGATTTTAACACTTAGATGATACAGGATAGAAGTGTTAAAATCCCCACGTTTTTTTTGACAAAATAGGAGTGTGTTTGCCTGCTTTTACGAGTCAGTTCTGCCTTTGTTTCTGTTTAGACGACAAACTCGCTTATGGCGTTTCTTCGTTCTTGGTTTTTCGTTTCTTGGGCAATCGTCTGTTTTTGCGTAGTGCCTCGGCTATAATCCATTGCAATTGGCCGTTGGTACTGCGAAATTCGTCGTCGGCCCACTTCTCTATGGCTGTCATCGTGTCGCTATCGAGTCGCAAGATAAATGATTTCGTGTTTGTTTCTTTCTTAGCCATTCTTCCGTGTTGATATCCGTTTGAGGCGCTACATGTTAAGTGTGCCGGTATTGATGACAGGCTGCGCATTGTCTTCACCGCACAACACCACCATCAGGTTGCTCACCATGGCGGCTTTCTTGTCGTCGTCCAGTTCTACAACATCGTTTTCAGCAATCTTGTCAATGGCCATTTTCACCATGCTTACCGCACCTTCCACAATCTTCTCGTGGGCTGCGATGATGGCGTCGGCCTGTTGCCGGCGTAGCATGATGGCTGCAATTTCAGGCGCATAAGCCAAGTAGTTGATGCGTGCCTCTACGATTTTAATGCCTGCCATGGCTAGTCTTTCGTCGAGTTTGACCTCCAATTGTTTGTTGATTTCGTTGCTACTGTCACGCAATGTCAGTGCGTCATCGCTCTCATTGGCGTCATACGCATACTGTCCGGCCGTTTGGCGAAGAGCTGCGTCGCTTTGTATTTTGACGAAGTTTTCGAATACTCTCATAATCATATTCACGTTACTATGTGTCTGAGGGGGCTGTGCCATTGTCTGCGCATCGATTTCGAACATTGCTTTATACGTGTCAGAGAGCTTCCAAACCAGCACCAAGCCAATCATAACCGGGTTTCCCTGCTTGTCATTCACCTTTATCGGTTCTACATCGAGGTTACGAGCACGGAGCGAAAGCTTCTTGCCGTTGATAAAGGGGTTGACCCAGTAGAAGCTCACTTGCTTGAAAGTGCCTTTATAGGAACCGAAGAACATCATGACCCGGGCCTCGTTAGGCTCTTGCCGGATGAAGCCGCCAAGGCAAAACAGGCAGGCAACAAACAGCAGAATGCCGCCCACAATGCTTATGCCAAGGCTGTATATACTACTCAGATAGATCCAGTAGGCGCTTATGCCAAGGCCTGCCAGGATTATAAACAGTGCCAAAAAGCCATTCAGAATAAGGGCGTCGAAGTTCACTTCTTGTTCCATGTCATTTTCAAAGTTTTTCTCTTCCATGTCTTTATGTTTTTAAAAGGTTAATGATAGTCTTGCTTTAAGCTGTTGGCGGTAGCTCTTTTACAAAATAAATGATATTATTTTGATATCACAGATATATGCGGTAATTTGATAAGTTGTAGCATATGTGTCTTATATTTAATGTATATTAACCCTTGTCCGCTTCTTTTCGGCTTCTGCGTTATCCCATCTTTTCGTAACTTTGCACTTATGATGATAACCGAGGAAGATAAGATAGACGGCCTCACGGTCGATGAACTTCGTCAGAAGCGTATTGCCGTGTTGCTGTCGGGTGGCGTCGACAGCAGCGTCGTCGTTTGGGAGTTTGCCCGTTTGGGGCTTCATCCTGATTGTTTCTATATCAAGATTGGGCCTGAAGAGCAGGAAGAATGGGACTGTTCCAGCGAGGAAGATCTGGAGATGGCCACTGCTGTTGCGGCCAGATTTGGTTGTAAGTTGCAGCTTATCGACTGCCACAAGGAGTATTGGGATCAGGTGACGCGCTACACAATGGAAAAGGTGAAGGCCGGTTTTACGCCCAATCCCGATGTCATGTGCAACCGGTTGATTAAGTTCGGTGCCTTCGATAAGAAGATGGGGCACGATTATGACCTGATTGCTACGGGCCATTATGCTCGTACAGAGGTCGTTGATGGCGAGAAATGGCTTGTTACGAGTCCCGATCCCGTAAAGGATCAGACCGATTTTCTGGCACAGATTTACGACTGGCAGTTGCGCAAAGCCATCTTCCCGATAGGCCATCACGTGAAGAACGAAGTGCGCGAGATTGCCGAGGCCGAACATTTGGTCAACGCCAAGCGCAGAGACAGTCAGGGCATTTGCTTCTTGGGACAGATTAATTATAATGAATATCTGCATCGTTACTTGGGCGATTGCCCGGGCGATGTCATCGAACTCGAGACCGGTAAGAAGATAGGCGAGCACCGGGCATTGTGGTATCACACCATCGGACAACGCAAGGGACTGGGCTTCGGCGGCGGTCCGTGGTTTGTGGTGAAGAAAGATGTGGAGCGCAACGTGCTGTATGTCAGCCATGGTTACGATCCCGCCACGGCTTACAAGCAAGACTTTAAGGTGCACGACTTCCATTTTCTTACACGTAAAGACGTGCTCACGTCGGGCAGTAAAGTGACGTTCAAGATTCGTCATACCCCAGAATATCATCCGGCCGAGGTCGAACAGCTGTCCGATCACGAGTTTATCATTCATTCGGCGGAACCCATCCATGGTGTTGCGCCGGGCCAGTTCTGTGTCGTCTACGACGAACATCATCATCGTTGCTACGGCAGTGCCGAGATTACTTTCTGATTTATGCGCATGAAAGAACGTTTCAGCCGTCTTCTCGGTGAGATGAATGAGGGCGTTTTCGAGAAAGAATCGGAGATGGCATTGTCGCTTTTGGCGGCTTTGGCCGGGCAAAGCGTCATTCTGTTGGGTCCTCCGGGGGTGGCCAAGTCTATGGTGGCGCGTCGTCTGAAGTTGGCTTTCCGGAACGGGCGGTCGTTTGAATATCTCATGTCGCGCTTTTCTACGCCCGACGAAATCTTCGGCCCTGTGAGCATAGCACGGCTCAAGACATCCGACAGTTATGAGCGGGTGGTCGATGGTTATCTGCCAACGGCCGACGTGGTTTTCCTCGATGAGATATGGAAGGCCGGTCCTGCCATTCAGAATACGCTGCTGACCGTTATCAACGAAAAGATATTCCGCAACGGCAATCGCGTGTTGCAATTGCCACTCAAGCTTTTGGTGGCTGCCAGCAATGAGTTGCCGGCCAAGGGCGAAGGCCTTGAGGCGTTGTGGGATCGTTTTATCATTCGGATTGAGAGCCGGCCGATAGCAACCGAAGCGCACTTCAACGCGATGTTGCGCCTGCGTGATGATGTCGTGGAAATGGATTCGGAGACAGAAGAAAGCCTGCCCAATGCCATTTCGGCTGCCGAGTATGCGCGGTGGAGTGGAGAGATTGACAAGGTGGTGTTGCCCGACGATGTACTGCAATGTATTCATGTCATTCGCAAAAGCCTGCGCCAAGTGCGTGTGGATGAGGCTGCCGAGCGCCGGAATATCTATGTCAGCGACCGACGGTGGCGTAATATCGCACGTTTGTTGCGCACATCGGCTTTCACGCAAGACCGCCGGCAGGTTATTCTGGCCGATCTTTTGCCTGTTTATCATTGCCTTTGGCAGGAACCCGACGAGCGCGACGCGATTCGCCGCATCGTGTTGAATGCTGTTTTTGCGGCTGCCGCCACTCGGTTGGCCGATATTAAGCGGGCGGTGGAGGAGGATATTCGTTACCATCGCGTACGGGTGATGGGGCGTTTGGCTGCTCATCAGCGTGACTATGAGGCCGAGATAGAGCGGTTGTCGGACTTGCTTCGGCAGCAGGAGAGCCATATCAAGGAGAATCTTTACGTCTCGACCGACGACCTGAAGGAGTTAGATGATTACCTGAAAGACTTCTGTCGCGAGGTGGCTTTTACCCGTCAGGATGTCAGCAAACTCTATGTAGAATAATGTCGGTGGTACTTTTGGCCACTGTTTTTTTGATTATCTGCCTTTTGTTTTTACGCTCTTGGAAAATCCTCTCTTAGACACGAATCGTTATTTAAAGTATTTGGACGACTTTTCGGTGTATGGTTTGTTGCCCGAAAAGTCGACCGATGGTGTCTGGATGAGGCCTTGGGAGGAGTGGCAAGACCCGTTGTTTGATTTTCTTCAGAGCCTTTTCGCGACACCCAAGTATGCTACGCAAGTGAGGAACAGCCGACTGCGGAGTCGTGTTTTTCAGGAAACAGTCGGCAAGTTTGTGGTCGATGTTATTGGTCATGCGGGTTTTCAGTATCAGCGTTCGTGGACGGAACGCAACCGAATGAAGCTCATTTTAGAATGGACTGATATTCAACGACTTGATCGTCTAAGATTAGAGGAACTGTTGAATGATATCGTCGCGCTTCATCCTACGGCAGGTTTCGATGTTAATTTCTATCTGCGGCGGTTGCGGGGGTCGTTGGCCTTGAAACCGATTATGTGGGAAAAGTTAGTGAATGACTGGCAACACGCTTATCGGAATGATTTTGTTCAGTTGGTTGCTACTTATATAGAACGTCATCGTGGCGCATTGGAGTCACGCTTACAGTTGCTGATGGAGCAGGTCACTCGGTTTGTCAAGACGCGCCAAGTGACCGAGCGGCAGGCTGTTCAGGCGTGGAATATGCTCAATAATCAGTGGACAGAAACAGAGTTTGAGCGTCGGTTGAACGACGTTCGCGTACAAGAACGCTATCCGGAGATTGACGAAGTGGTGGCGCGTATGGGCCGGGTGGCGGACGATAACGGTAAGGACAGGCTGACGGTTTCGTCCGGTCTGTCTATGAAAATGGAGCATTCGGCCGGCAGCGACATTGAAGGCGTCTCCGTCGGTAATGATTTGCAGGCGCTGTTGCCCATGGAGCTGGCACTTTATGCCGACGATGATATGGAAGGTTTGTTCTTTTACAAGTATAATGCCCGCAGGCTTCAGACGTTTAAGTACAAGAGTGAGATGACAACGCCTTCGCGGCGGTTGGGCTTTACGCACGCTTCGCGCCGAGGACCAATGATTGTTTGCGTCGACACTTCGGCCAGTATGTACGGTACGCCGCAGCGGATTACGGCATCGATGCTGGCTCTCGTGGAGGAAACGGCCGAGACATTAAACCGTGATTGCTTTCTCATCGACTTTTCAGTGTCTGTCCGTCCTATCGATTTGCGGCAGCGTCGGCGCGAGAAACGCCTTGAGCGCTTGGGCATGAAGCCTGAAGCTTACTTTGAGAAGGGGGATATTCCGTTTATTGGAGGTGGAACCAGTGCCCGCAAACTGATGGATCGGATGTTTGAATTGCTCGATAGCGAGGGTGGACATTATGTCAATGCCGATGTACTTTGGGTGACAGATTTCTATATTCCGCTGCCTTCGCACGACTATTTGAAGCGGCTCAAAGCCTATCGCGATACAGGAACGAAGTTTTACGGCTTGCGTATCATCAACTCGGAGGATAAGCAAACCAATGAGTGGGAGTCGTTCTTCGACCATATCTACGATATTCATTACCGCAATGTGCGCCGTTATTAGGCAACTGTTGGGCTGTAGAATATTTTATTTTGATTTTCTTTTGTGTCCTTGTTCTTTTTATGTAAGTTTGCAAAAAGCAATGTAATGAATGTTTTTTACAGTCATTTGAAGTATAAGATATGAGAAAGATAAAAACCGGCAAACCGCTTTCCGAGCGTGAAAGTAATTCTCTGAATGCTTATTTGGACGAAATCGGCAAGGAGAGTTTGTTATCAATAGAAGAAGAACAGGTTCTTTCGAAGCAGATACAACAAGGTGACCGTCAGGCATTGAACAAGTTGGTAGAGGCCAATCTGCGGTTCGTGGTGGCTGTGGTCAAGCATTATCAGGGACTTGGATTGGGCATGAACGACCTTGTCAGCGAGGGAAACGTGGCGCTGTTGCAGGCCGCGGAGAAGTTTAAAGCCGGGCGTGGACAACGGTTTGTGGCCTATGCGGAGATGTATATACGGCGGGCAATCGAACGTGCGTTGAACGAGCAGGCCGGTATTTACAAGTTGCCACGCGGTGAGAAGGATCCTATTGAACAGTCCAATAGCAGGCCTTACTCTGTAGACGCGCCGCTGACAACCGGCGCGAATGTCAGTCTTTTGAATGTATTGCACGACGATGATGAGCCGGAAGCAGATCAGGAACTTGTGGCAGAGTTTGACCGAAAGGCTTTAGAAGAGGCAATGACTGTACTGAACGATCGTGAACGGGTGGTAATAGCAGCCTTTTATGGAGT
>CAUURC010000102.1:0-7026 GCA_963547405.1 uncultured Prevotella sp. | reverse complement strand
CCCTTTAACTCCTTACCTCCCTTTAACTCCTTAACTCCCTTTAACTCCTTATACTCAACTCCTTAGTTATCAACAAGCAAAAAGACATACGACTATGATTAAATACTTTCAGAACCGTTTCGCCCTGTCGGAAAAAGGGGCAAAGGATTTGCGGCGAGGCATAGCCTTCTCCGTCCTGCTCAACCTTGCGTTGATGTTGCCGCCCACTTACTTGTTTTTCTTCCTCATGGAATACATCGGCACACAACCGCAACGACACACGCTGTGGTTTTACCTACTCTTGGCTGCGGGGCTGGCTGTCGTCATGTTTGTCGTGGCTCGATGGCAGTACGACAGCACCTACACTACCGTCTATACCGAGAGTGCACAACGTCGCATCAGCATGGCCGAAAAGTTGCGCCGCCTGCCACTGGCCTTCTTCGGCGAACGCAATCTTTCCGACCTCACGTCGACCGTGATGGAAGATTGCACACAACTCGAGCAAACGTTTTCGCACGTCGTCCCCCAACTGTTTGCCTCGGTGTTGAGCATGTTCATCATCGCCGTCGGCCTGTTCTGTTACGACTGGAGACTGGCCACCGCACTCTTCTGGGTCGTACCGTTTGCCTTCGCCACGCTACTGTTGTCGAAATACCACCTCAGCAAGGTCTTTGCAGAGCATTATCACGTGAAGCGCGGTGTCACCGAGCAGATTCAAGAAGGACTAGAATGTGTGCAGGAAATCAAGTCGTACAGCGGAGAACAGGCATACAACCACAGCTTTGACCAACGGCTGAAAGGCTACGAAAAGACACTGGTTCGTGGCGAGTTGGCGGCAGGCACCTTCCTCAACATCGCCGCCATGCTACTGAAACTGGGCATGCCGACAGTCATCCTCTTAGGTGCGTGGCTGCTGCAACGCGGCGACGTATCAGTATTCGTCTACATGGCGTTTCTCATAGTCTCGGCCATGGTCTACAATCCGATCGAAGAAGCCTGCACCTTTCTGGCCTTGCTTACTTTTCTCGACGTGCGCATCAACCGCATGAAAGAAATCGAAGCTATGCCGGCACAGAAAGGAAACAGGGAGACAGAGATGAAGAATTACGACATCGAATTCCGCAACGTCAGCTTCGCCTACGAGAGCCGGAAGCAGGTACTGCACGACGTTTCCTTCACGGCCCGCCAGGGAGCGGTCACCGCCCTCGTAGGCCCCTCGGGTGGAGGCAAGAGCACCACCGCCAAATTGGCCGCACGCTTCTGGGACATCGATGGCGGACAGATTCTGCTCGGCGGCCACAACATCGCCGACATCGATCCCGAAGCCTTGCTCCGCAACTACGCCATCGTCTTCCAGGACGTGCTGCTCTTCAACGCCTCCATTGCCGAAAACATCCGCATCGGCAAGCGCGACGCCACCGACGAAGAAGTGCGCCGCGTGGCACAGCTGGCGCAATGCGACGAGTTTATCAGCCGCATGCCCCAAGGCTACCAGACGATCATCGGCGAGAATGGCGAAACGCTCTCGGGCGGCGAGCGACAGCGCATCTCCATCGCGCGCGCCCTGCTGAAGAACGCCCCCGTCATCCTGCTCGACGAAGCCACAGCCAGTCTCGACGCCGAGAACGAAACAAAGATACAGGCAGGCATCTCTGAGCTGGTGCGCGACAAAACCGTCATCATCATCGCCCACAGAATGCGAACCGTTAGAAATGCCGACCACATCGTGGTCCTCGACGGCGGAACTGTCTGTGAACAGGGGACGCCCGACGAACTGCTGACCCGGGGCGGCGAATTTGCCCGAATGGTGAGTCTACAGCAGGAAAACTGCGTTTCCCAACATTGGGAAATGCAAAAAACAAAGTAAAAATATCTTTCCCAACATTGGGAAATGCAAAAAACGGACACAGGGAGCATAAATACGCTCGTTTTTGATCAAATTCAAATGAAATTACAATGAAAATCGAAAAAATTAACAGGAAATTCGGGCAACTAACCCGTTGGACTCTCTCTCATCGTATCCTCGTGACGGGATTGTTCGCTCTCATCGTCGCTTTCTCGTTCGTAGGCACGAAGCGTATCGTCATCCGAACCTCCTTCGACGAATATTTCGTGGGCGACGACCCTATGATTCTCAAGACGAATGAGTTCAAGTCCATCTTCGGCAACGACTATTACGTGGCCGTACTGGTCAAGAACAAGGACCTTTTTTCCACACGCAGCCTAACGCTCATCCGCCAACTCAGCAACGAACTGAAAGACAGCCTGTCCTATGCCGACAAGGTGACGTCACTCACCGACATCGAGTTTGCTGTTGGAACAGAAGACGGTATGACCATCGAGCAAATTGTGCCCGACCGGATACCCAGCGACGCGGCCGCATTGCGCGAAATCAAGCGCAAGGCCTACAGCAAGCCCTACCTGGCCCGCAAGATGGTTTCGTCGGACGGCACGATGACCTGGATTATGGTGAAACTACGGCCGTTTCCCGAAGACAGTGTATGGAAGCAAACGAGCGACATCGCACCCGACATGCTTACGGGCAAGGAGACGGGACGCATCATCGGCAAGGCTAAATACGCCGAACTCGCGCCCAACGCCGCCGGCATGCCTTTTCTGAGCTACGAGAAGTTTATTTACCTGCAAAGCGAACTGAGCCGGCTGTTCCTCTTCGCGTTTATGGTTTCCATCGTTGTCATGCTGATTGTCACCCGTTCGCTGCGGGGCGTCTTCGCGCCATTGCTCACGTCAATACTGTCTCTCGTAATGGGCTTCGGCATCATAGGATGGACAGGGCTCTATATTGACATGACCACAGCCATGATTGCCGTCATCCTCACCTTTGCCTGCTCCATCGCCTACAACATCCACCTGTACAATTTCTTTAAAACACGCTTCGTCGAAACGGGCCAACGCCGGCTTTCCATCATCGACGCTGTAAGCGAAACGGGCTGGGGCGTACTCCTGTCGGGACTCACGACCGTGGCAGCCATGATGACTTTCCTCTCCATGAAGATAGTTCCGATGAAGGCCATCGGTATCAACACTTCGCTATGTCTGCTGACCGTATTGCTCACATGCCTGTTCATCACGCCCGTCATGCTATCCTTCGGCAAGGACGGAAAGCCGGCCGCCAATATGTCGAAAAGCCTCGAGGGCTACTTCGGCAACCGCTTTGAGCGTTTCGGCGGCTTCATCATGCGCAATCATCGCCCCGTCATCGTTTCGTCAATACTGATTACGGCCTTCTGTGGCATCGGCCTGTTCTTCATCGAACCGGCCTTCGACATTGAAAAGACCATGGGACGGAAGATTCCATACGCCAAAAGGTTTCTCGATCTCTGCCAGACAGAACTCGGCACCATGTATGCCTACGATCTCATGATTACGCTACCAAACGACAACGATGCTAAAAAACCGGAGAACCTGCTACGGCTCGACAGGCTGGCCGCAACGGCCGATGGCTACAAACTGACCAAACGCCACAACTCCATCACCGACATCGTGAAGGACATGAACTGCACGCTCAACGGCAACAATCCGCAATTCTACCGTATTCCGGACGATGCCAACATGGTGGCGCAGCTGTTATTACTCTACGAAAACGCCGGCGGCACAGAGGCGGAATACTGGATGGATTACGATTACAAGCGGTTCCGGTTACAGTTAGAGATGAATGACTACAACTCTAATGAGGCCGAAAAGGAAATGGACGCGCTGGAACGGGA
This sequence comes from uncultured Prevotella sp., assembly GCA_963547405.1. Lineage (GTDB taxonomy): Bacteria > Bacteroidota > Bacteroidia > Bacteroidales > Bacteroidaceae > Prevotella. Next base: position 3,319 of record CAUURC010000102.1, on the reverse strand, counting down.
AGCCCGCAGACTGTTCCCCGAGGCTCATGTAACGGTAGTGGGCAACCTTCCGCAGTTCACCGTGATGCAACAATACGTCGAACGCGGACAGATGTGGTCGATGCTGCTCTCGGTCTTGGTCATCGGCATCATTCTCGTGCTCATCTTCGGAAACTGGAAAGTGGGCCTTGTGGGCATGATTCCCAATATTGCGCCGGCCATTATCGTAGGTGGTATGATGGGGTGGCTCGATTATCCGCTCGACATGATGACTGCTTCGCTTATCCCGATGGTGCTGGGTATCGCCGTCGACGACACCATCCACTTCATCAACCATTGTCATGTAGCCTACGACCGATGCGGCGATTATCAGCAAGCCATCAACCGAACATTCCGCACCGAGGGGCTTGCCATCGTCATGTCGACCGTCATCGTATCGGCAACGTTCGCCGGATTCATCCTTTCCGACGCCACGCAGATACGCAACTGGGGTATTCTGGCCATGGCGGGCATGGTGTCGGCATTGCTGGCCGACCTTTTCCTCACGCCTGTTCTCTTCAAGTATCTCCGTGTGTTCAGTAAAAAATAAACATTCAATATTTATCATTTCCACTATAAATTCTATGAAAACAAGACTTTTTCTATTGTCGCTCATCGCCTTTATTGGGCTCGGCGGCGCACAGGCAGGCCAGCTTTCGGGCCGGGAAATCATGCAAAAAGTAAAGAACCGTGCCGATGGCGACACCCGTTATGCCACGATCGAGATGACGCTTGTTCAGAAAAGCGGCCACAAACGAGTGCGGAAACTGGAGTCATGGGGCATGGACATCGGCAAGGACACGAAGAAAATCATGTTCTTCACCTATCCGGGCGATGTGAAAGGAACGGGATTTCTCACTTGGGATTACGACGATACGGACAAGGTTGACGACAAATGGCTCTACCTTCCGGCCATGAAAAAGACCCGACGCATCAGTGGGAAGTCGTCAAAAACAGACTATTTCATGGGCAGCGACTTCACTTACGACGACATGAGTACCCGCAGCGTAGACGAGGAAAAGCATACATTCCTACGCGAGGAAACGCTCGACGGAAACCGCTGCTGGGTCGTAGAGTCGGTGCCTTACGCCAAAGACGGCATCTACACACGCCGTATCACATGGATTCGACAAGACTGTCTGATACCCGTTAAGGCCGAATATTACGACAAACTCAACAAACTGCACCGCAGTCTTACCATTTCCAACATTGAAAAGGTGCAGGGGTTCTGGACCATGCACTTCATGCAGATGATAAACGTGCAGACGGGTCATCAGACCATCATCCGTATGAACAACCAGAAATTCAACGTAACGGTAGCCCCCAACCTCTTCACCGTTGCCAAATTAGAGAAAGGACTCTGACATGAAAGCTTTACGATTAGGGTTCCTGTTGCTTATAGCGCTGCTCTCGGCACAGGCGCACGCGCAGTCCGACACGCCGGAGGAGCCTTCGTTAGAGGTGAGGATGAAAGGATTTCTCGACACCTATCACGCCGCCCGAACAGAAGGGAAGGCCGACTGGATGGCGTCGAGGACGCGGGCACGGGGCGAAATGACACTTGAGAAAGGGCCGGCCTCGCTTTTCCTCTCGGTCAACGCCACCTACAACGCCCTGCTCAACGACCGCACGGGTATCGAACTGCGTGAGGCTTTTCTCTCTTATACCAAAGGCAACATCGACCTGCGCATGGGACGGCAGATCATCGTGTGGGGCGTAGCCGACGCCCTGCGCCTTACCGACTGTGTGTCACCATTCGACTATACCGAGTTTCTTGCACAGGACTACGACGACATCCGCATCCCCGTCAATGCGCTGCGGGCCCGATACACATGGAAAAATCTTACGTTGGAGGCCGTGTGCATCCCCGTAAGTACCTTCGGTATCGTGCCCACCGACCCGCGTAACCCATGGGCTTTGCGACCGACAGCCACATCGCAGCCTTACACTATCGATCTGGAAAGCGGCAAACCGGCCAAGCGATTGGCCAATATGGAGTTCGGCGGCCGACTTTGTCTGAACCTCAGTGGCCTTGATCTCTCGTTAAGTGGACTGCGCACATGGAACAAAATGCCGGTCGTGGCCACCCGTTTAGGCGACGACGGCCACTCGTTGCGCATCGACGGTCAGTATCGACGTATGACCATGCTCGGTGCCGACTGCTCTCTCCCGATAGGACGGTTCGTGTTGCGTGGCGAAACGGCTTGCTACTTCGACGAGGTTCAGGGAGCGATCATGGGCAAGGAAGCCTCACGACGCGACGTACTTCACGCGCTTCTGGGTATAGATTGGTTTCCGGGCAACGACTGGAATGTCAGCGCCCAGTACGCCCATCGGCATTTAACAGGCCGTCTTGACCATGCCGATGCCCACCGCAACAGCGGCCTTGCTACGGCAAGAATCGGAAAAGAGCTATTACGAAACACGCTGAAACTGTCGACCTTTGCCTATATCGACGTAACAAATAGCAGCGTCTTCAATCGCTTCTCGGCAGCCTATGCCCTCAACGACCAGATTGAACTGACCGTGGGTTACGACTTTTTCCATGCCGACAAGGGAACTTTTGCCCTATACCGTCATAATTCGGAGGCATGGGCAAAGGTGAAATATAGTTTTTAAATCTAAGGAATTGTAATGGGATTTATCCAAAATTCGGCGGCCTTCATTGTGCGTCATAAAAGAATTTCCACAGCGGCGCCACCATCATAACCTGCAAAAAGGCTCCGTCTTTCAGCATTTCAAACACTTCGGCCTTGTCCACGAGATAGACTTTCAGGTCTTCCGTAGCGTCGAAATGCGGAGTTCCGACGCGTTCCACGCCCTTGGCGTAGTAGCTATAACAGAGATTGTCCATCGCCCCCGGATTGGGAGCCACACGCAAAAGTTCCGTCCACACGCCATTGCCATAGCCGGTCTCCTCCATCAGTTCACGTCGAGCCGCCTCTAATGGCGTCTCTCCCGCCTCCACACAGCCGGCGGGAATCTCCGTCGACATCACGCCCAAGCCATGACGGTATTGCCGTTCCAGGATAATCTTGCCATCGTCGGTCTCGGCTATCACGTTGACCCATGCGGGATAATGCTGCACGTAGTATTCGTCGTGTACGCGCCCATCGGGCAGCTCTACCCTTTCGCAATCCACATTGAGCCACGGCCGTGAGATAATATTCTCCGTCGACAGCACTTTCCATTTCATTTCGTCGTCATCAAACTTCATAGACTGTTGTGTATATCTTTTTATTTTAAGAAAAACTTAGCGGCTTGTAAAGATAAGAAAAATAGATGAAAATACAATTATTCG
>CAUURC010000101.1:0-7110 GCA_963547405.1 uncultured Prevotella sp. | reverse complement strand
CGCCCCAAGTCTCTGATACGGCGTTCCCACTCACAACGGGTCATGGAGAGACAACTGAATCATGAAAACGTATATACTCCGGTACACCTACGCGGCTATCGTCGCGCTGGTTATTGCCTTGTTTGCCCTGCCGCAGCGGGCCCGGGCGCAAGAAAAGGAAGCCTATGTGGTGAAAAACTATGAAGGAACGACCCTTACCTTCTATTACGACACGCAGAAAGAGGAACGCCCGGGCACCAAATGGGGCATCGATGAGAAGCATGAAGGAACTTCTTATCCCATTTGGGCAAGCACTCCAAATAACTTGAACAAAACCATTACCCAAGCCGTGTTCGACGTTTCGTTCAAGGATTTCCATCCCACAACGACAGCCAAATGGTTCTGCATATTAGAAGCATTGAAGCAAATTACGGGTATAGAGAACCTCAATACTTCGGAAGTAACCGACATGAGTTATATGTTCGCCTACTGCGAAGCCCTGACAGAACTCGACGTAAGCAAGTTCGACACAAAGAACGTAACCAATATGAACGAGATGTTCTACTATTGCAAAAGCCTGACACAGCTCGACGTAAGCAACTTCGATACGAAGAACGTAACCAATATGAACGAGATGTTTGAAAACTGCCGATCCTTGACACAACTCAACGTAAGCAAGTTCGAAACAGGGAAAGTAACCGGAATGCGCGATATGTTCAACAACTGCGTATCCCTGCGCCAGCTCGACGTAAGTAATTTCGACACGAAGAACGTAACCGATATGAGCTATATGTTCTACGGCTGCACGCTCTTGCCCAAGCTCGACGTAAATAAGTTCAATACGGAGAATGTACTCAATATGGCCTCTATGTTCTGCGGTTGCACGGCTCTGACCAGAATCTACTGCGATAACACATGGACGTGTGGCCTTTCTGAAGAAATGTTCTACGGTTGCGTGACCCTCGAGGGCGCTGTGTCCTACGATGAAAACCGAATAGACGTAACCATGGCCAACCCCAATACGGGCTACTTCACCGATATGCCTCCCACAAGTATCTCGCAAACCGGTCGTGCCACCACCGTCAAAGCGGTTTATTCTGTCGATGGTCGCCGACAGAAAGAAACGCGGCCCGGCGTGAATATCGTAAAGATGAGCGATGGAACAACGCGTAAGATTATAAAGAAATAAACACTCTTCAACACCATTTCGCCCAGCCTCGCCGTAGAAAATAAAGCCGGCAGGCGTAGTTGCTATGTTTGCAATGGCTCACGCCACGCAGAAACAGTTCTCAATCAACTTTTATAAACATTCGAAGAAAATGAAAAAATACATTAAACCGGAAATCAAAGCGCAATTCATCGAGTTAGAAAACCGCATCCTCGACGACTCCATCAACGTGGGTATCGGCGAAGATCCCGCTACGGGACCGGCACTGTCGAAAGGTAACTTCCTCTTCTTCTCCGATGACAACGATGACCAGGGCTCTCCGAGCCATTCCTCGTCATCGCTGTGGGATGATTAAATCCATTTTCATCGGGGAGCGCGTCAGCCGAAGGGGCGTGATTGATCGCGTTCCGAAATTCCACGGAAACGGGCACATTCCCCTGAAATCAATCACTCTGTAAATATTTAGTAATATGAAGACAAAAAACATCATCCAGAGGCTCAGCCTCTTCCTGTTTGTCCTCGTGCTGGCCATACCGGCATGGACACAGGGCAGCAACGACATCAGCATCGGCTCGAAGGCCGACTGGCAGGCATTCTGCAACCGCGTGAACAACGGAGAAACCGGGCTCAACGCCATCATGACCGCCGACGTCGACCTCGGCACGGACATCGTGATGTTGGGAACAGAAGAACATCTGTATTCCGGTTCCTTCGACGGACAGGGACATACGCTCTCTATCGACTGGGATGGCGGCTCTATGAACGATATGGCCCCATTCCGGTATGTGGGTAGCGCCACCCTCAAGAACCTGCATACCCAAGGGAAGATCACGACGAGCGGTCGCGCTTTGTCCGGATTGGTTATGGATATCTATGGCACAACCACCCTCTCCAACTGCGTCAGCGAAGTGAATATCACAAGCAGCTATGATGGCGCAGGCAACTTTGGTGGCATGATTCAATATGTAGGCCGAAGTGCTAATGTTATCATCACCGACTGCATCGTCAAGGGCAATATCACCGCCACGACTGACAGTGGCAGGAAAAGTATAGCCGGATTTGTATTTACTCAGCTTGGCACCTGCACCCTGAATAACTGCCTCTACATCGGCACGAACAACGCCTTCAACACTATTATCACATTTTCAAAAAACTTTGCCTGGGATGCCACTATCAACAACTGCTATTACCTCCACCCTTGCGGCACATCACAGGGTACACAGGTTACCGCCGACCAGCTGAAGAACGGCGAAGTAACCAAGCTCCTACAAGCCGACCGTACCGACGCTTGCTATTGGGCACAGCAGCTGGGCGAAATGCCTGATCTCTACAGCGAGGGCGACAAGAGCAAGACCAACTACGTCTACTACGACACGCCGAACGCCAAGTGGGTGTGCGAAAACTTCGTGCTCACCGACGGCACGCCGCTGCCCATCGGCATTGACTTCACCGCCGCCACCGTAACGAACACGCGCACGCTCGCCGCAGACAAGGCCACCCTTTGCCTGCCTTACGAGTTGCCCATCAGCGGCTTCAAGGCCTACATCCTCTCGAACACGCAGGGCAATGCCGGCGCGGTCCGTTTTAAAAAAGTGAACGACCGGCTTGAGGCCTACAAACCTTATCTGCTCACGGCCAACGGCACGCCACAGCTCGGCGGCAACGACATAGAAATGAAAGCCTTCGACAACCAACCCACGGAGACGATTGCCAGCGGTTATATCTTCAAGAGTGCGATAAACGGCGTGGACAACGCCACCGCTGCTGCCGCCAATGCTTACATCTTGCAGGACGACGGCAAGTTCCATAAGGTAACGACGGACAACACCTCCGCAACGATTCCTCCCTACCGTGCCTATATCACCCGCAACGGCAGTCAAGGTGCTAAGGAGTTCTCGATCTTCCTCGATGACGAGACCACCGACATCCATGGCGTGACGGGCGTAGCGCCGAGCATGAATGGTCGGGTGTATGACCTTCAGGGTCGCCGACAGAAAGAAACGCGACCCGGCGTGAATATTGTAAAGATGAGCGATGGAACAACGCGGAAGATTATAAAGAAATAAACACTCTTTTGCGTGACAGTCGCCCCGCGAAGCAACCGTAATGAGCAAAGCGACCCCTAACCTATCATAAACTTAACCCTTACGCTCCGGTCTCTGACACGGCGTCCCACTCACAACGGGTCATGGAGAGACAACTGAATCATGAAAAAGTATATACTTCGGAACACCTACGCGACCATAGTTGCGCTGTTCATCGCCTTGTTTGCCCTGCCACAGCAGACGCGGGCACAAACCGAGTACCCCCTCTGGATTGCCGGCACGCAGGTAACCTCTGCCAACTGCAACGACCTAAGCACAAATCTCAACATCAGCGGAACGGTGAAGTACAACCCGGCCAACAAAGTTCTCACATTGTATAATGCTAAAATCAATTGTCATAATCAAAAATATGCTATTTTATCGAACATCGACGGTTTGAAGATAAAGGTCGTTGGTACAAACAACCTTTCAACTAAATTCTACGCAACGCTCGCTTTCACCCATCCACTAACTATCATGGGTAGTGCTTAAGGTGGAGTGCAAAAACGGCCGTGCTGTCTTGGTAAACGGAACCAACCTCACCATCGAAGACTGTACCGTGAACGCTAATGGTGAAAAATGCGGCATAGCAGGAGAGAATGGCTATAACGAGGAACTCATCATTAAAAATGCTACGGTAACAGCCATAGGAAAAGGAGACGGTTCTATCCGCGGCATCACCAAGCTCGAAACGATAGGCTGTAGCATCACAGAACCTACGGGAGCTAAGTTCGACTCATCAAAGCACGGCGTAGTACTGAACGGAGAGATCGTAAAGAGTAAAGTGGTGATTAAGAATAACTCAACTGCCATTGAAGCTCCGACAGCCGACAATAAAGCCAAGCAAGGCATCTACACGCTCAGAGGCGTGAAACTCAACGGCGAAGGGAAAGACCTACCGAAGGGTATATATATTGTAAATGGAAAGAAAGTTATAAAGAAGTAGTGAAATGAATGGTTGTTAATCATCAACCATTACACGCGAACAAAGCCTTCCGCCTCGCAAAAACAGAGCGCGGAAGGCTTTATTGTATTTCAACCATGAACTGCTTCCACGACAGGCAGCACCCATAATGATGAATTAAACGATTTCATTACAAACCCAAAAACATAAAAACGTTCACCCAAAATCATTGGTTGAACGCTTCATCGGGCCACGGACATGGCTTTCCTGTGGCCTTGAACGATGGCCGTTGACCACCGTTTGCTCGAAGATAATTGCCCAACTCACGAGCAAGCGAACGAACGATTTGCGGATAACGGGCCGCCAGATCGTTCTTCTCACCGATATCCTGCGGGATATTATACAGCTCTTTCTTTCCCGTTTTGTAACTATAAATAAGTTTCCATTCGTCTTTTCGGATAGCGCAGTTCAGGCTGATTGCCGGTCCCGTGTTGCCCCACACGTTCGGATAGTTCCAAATAAGGCTGCGTCCGCGTGACGGGTCGCCTGTCCGTGTCAACAAAGGCATGAAACTCTTTCCGTCTATTGGCTGCGGAACCTTATACTTCTGTATTCCTGCCATTTCAAGAATAGTGGGGTAGAAGTCTTCAATCATCAGATAGCGGTCGCACCGGCTGCCTGCCTCCACGCGTCCCGGCCATTTCACAATCATCGGTTCACGGATTCCTCCTTCGTGAAGCGAACCCTTGCCGCAGTTCAACGGCGCGTTCTGTGTGTACAATGGTTCGTCGCGCCAATAACTTCCCGTGGCATAACCGCCGTTGTCGCTCATGAAAATCACGATTGTGCGTTCGTTCTCGTGGTTCTTTTCCAGCCAATCGAGAATCTCTCCCAAACTGTGATCCATGCCTTCCACCAATGAGGCATAAGCCGCTTCCTTGTCAGAAAGCCCCTTGCGTATATATTTAGCAAAATAACGCTCGTCGCGATCTATCGGCACATGCACCGCATAGTGCGACATATAGAGATAGAAGGGCTGCCCGTAGGCCTTTGCCCGGTCGAGTTCGTGCAGTGCTTCCCGCGTCAGCGCGTCGGTAAGAAATGTTCCTGTACCCCAATATTTATCCAATCCCGGAATGGAGAAGCGCGATGTGGGTGTGCCGTCCTTCTTATGTCCGTAATTCGTTTCACTAAGATAAGTAGCAGGGCCTCCGGCGGCATGGCCGGCGATGTTTATTTCAAAGCCGAAATGCGCAGGATTCTCGCCCGGCGTGTTGATTGCGCCCCAATGCGCTTTGCCGCAATGAATCGTGTGATAGCCATTCTGCCGAAGCAACTCGACGAACGACACCGCCGGATAGGCATGATCTACACCCTCGGTCTGGCATATTCCGTTATAATTCCAGTCCGGTGGCACAAGACTGTCGTCCTTTTCGTCGGTCGTTTTGCCTTTTTCGAGTGTCCAATTGGTCACCCGATGACGCACGGCATTGGCTCCGGTCATCAGACTGCATCGACTTGGCGAACTAATCGGACACGCATAGGCCTGCGTAAACAGCATGCCCTGCGCCGCCAACCGCTCCATATTAGGCGTTTCATACCTTCTGTTGAGTTCCGTTTCCTGCGTCCAGAACGGCACCGACGTATCCTGCCACCCCATATCATCTACCATAAAGAGGATGATATTAGGACGATTAGCCTGCGGATTGTTCGCGCCCGCCGCCATAGCAGTGGCAGACGCCAGTAAAAGAGTGAGCATATTGAATACTAATAGGTATTGAATTTAATAAAAACATTTGTTTACAAAGATAGTATATTTCATATAGAAACAAACAACTAACCAACTCCTATCACTCCAAAAAGAGGGGAAACTAACTGAAAATGTAACCAAATATATTGATTATATCCCCCAATAGCTCCCCTTCTATATCAATAATTCGAGATAATATCTCTTTTATTTGAATGATTTACTATAACTTTCGTTCTGCGCCAGCTTTGGATTATTGTCAATGTTGTTTTGTGGAATCGGGAAGTAATGATAGTAATCCTTATAGGTTCGTGGCTTTAATTCGGCATGAAAAAACCGTACAAACCGCTCGTTTATTTTGCGTCAGGATTTTTTTTATCGCAAATAAGCCAAGCATTTCGCACTTTGTTAAAAACCAACAAACAACTGATAACCAACCACTTGCACAAAACCACCCCTTCCTCGTGCCTCAAAAATCGCCCAAAACATCGAAAAAAGCCACCTAAAAGCAGCCCTTTTAGCGTGTAAAAGCTGCGCTTTTACCGCGTAATAGTTATGCTTTGGCACGGTAAAAGCTATGCTTTGACATCGAGAAAAGCGAAAAACGACAACACGAATGTGCAAAAAGTGCCATTTCATCGCTATTTTCTGCTCTAATTGAAGCTTTTTTTTAAGCCGTTTTTGTGACTGTATTTTTACATTCTCTATGCCTTTCGACAACGCCTGCGCTTCATAAATCATGCTCCATACCATGTCTGTTTTTAGTCGTTTTACCTCCTTTCCGATGCCGAAAAGAGGGCGTTTGTCGTACTGCCTTCGCCACAAAAAGGCGAAACAGGGTGGTCTGACTTGCCAACTTTTTTATTACCTTTGCACCCGTCTTGCGCCGAAACACGGAAAGCAAGGCTTTTTTATTATATTATTATGTACAAAACGATTTTCAACAAGCGCGGTAGCTTGCGGTTCAAGCAGTTCTCGAACCACGGCTACGCTCTCTTCTCATGCTTGGGCAGAGAGGTTCTCGTTGGCACGTTGAGCGTTGCTACGTTGACCTACGCGAAGGCCGACGGCATCAGCAACGACATGGCCAAGGTGACCTCTGACTCTGTTTACAGCTGGCAGAAGACGCTCGACGAGGTGCAGGTCACCGGTTCGAGGGCGCCACTGACCCTTAGTCAGCAAGCGAGAATGGTAACTGTACTGAGCCGCGAGGACATTCAAGCGGCGC
>CAUURC010000100.1:0-7470 GCA_963547405.1 uncultured Prevotella sp. | reverse complement strand
TAGAGCATCTGCCTTACAAGCAGAGGGTCGGCGGTTCGAATCCGTCAACGCCCACGAAAGAGATTCATTGATTTGAATCTCTTTTTTCATTTAGTATATATTTAATTGATTAGTAAAGGGTATTGTTTTTTATTTTTTTATCACTAATCATGTCCCCTATATAGTTTTAAATCACTACTTTTGCGCAATAAATAATTGCTTTTTAAAATATGAATCTCGATTTGCTCACTGCCATATCGCCGATTGATGGTCGGTATAGGGAGAAAGCTGAGCCTTTGGCTAATTATTTCTCAGAGTTTGCACTTATTCGTTACCGTGTTAGGGTTGAAATAGAATACTTCATAACTTTATGTGAATTACCTTTACCCCAACTTTCTTCATTTGACCACACTTTATTTACTCGATTACGCGATATCTATTTGCATTTTGATACGACTTGCGCACAGCGTGTAAAGGATATCGAACGTATCACCAACCATGATGTGAAGGCCGTAGAATATTATATCAAAGAAGAGTTTGATAAAATAGGAGGCCTCGAAGCGTATAAGGAATTTATCCATTTTGGACTTACTTCTCAAGATATTAATAATACAAGTGTTCCGCTTTCATTGAAAGAGGCCCTGGTTGACGTGTTTTTCCCGCAAGTTGAAGAACTGATAGATCAGTTGCGGCAGTATGCCGATGCGTGGAAAGACGTACCCATGTTGGCAAAGACTCATGGTCAACCAGCTTCTCCAACCCGCTTAGGAAAAGAAGTAATGGTTTTCGCCTATCGCCTGAGTGAACAACTCCAACTATTAAAATCAACAAAGATTACCGCAAAATTTGGTGGTGCAACCGGTAATTTCAACGCACATCATATAGCTTATCCAGTCATTGATTGGACGGCCTTTGGCAATCAGTTTGTAAGCGAGAAGTTAGATTTGGAGCGTGAGCAGTACACAACACAAATCAGCAATTACGATTATTTAGGCGCAATCTTTGATGGGATTCGCCGTATCAACACAATTATTCTTGATTTGGATCGTGATTTTTGGATGTATATTTCAATGGACTACTTCAAGCAGAAAATCAAAGCAGGTGAAGTAGGCTCAAGTGCCATGCCTCATAAGGTCAATCCGATAGATTTCGAGAACAGCGAAGGTAATTTGGGCATCGCCAATGCCATACTTCAATTCCTTGCGCAGAAGCTTCCTGTAAGTCGTTTGCAGCGAGATCTCACCGATAGTACCGTGCTACGAAATATCGGTGTCCCACTTGGGCACAGCCTTATTGCGATTCAAAGCACCCTAAAAGGCCTTCGGAAACTTATTTTGCATGAGGAGAAGATCCAGGAAGACCTTGATAATACTTGGGCTGTTGTGGCCGAGGCTATCCAAACTATTCTGCGCCGAGAGGCTTATCCCCATCCTTATGAAGCCCTGAAAGCGTTGACTCGTACCAATCAACAGATAACCGAACAAAGTATCCATGCTTTTATTCAAGACCTAAACGTGAGCGAGGAAGTGAAAGCCAAGTTGATGGCTATCACTCCAGCCAACTATACAGGTATTTAATTTCTCTATATTTTATTATTTATTTAATAGTTCAAGGTTAATAATAAAACAGTGCCGTGAGGCTTAATTTTTAAAAGAACAAAACAATGAATCAGGAATTGGAAAACAACTCCCAGTCTTTTTCCGAAGAGAGTGCAACCAGCCGTGAAGGCTATACGGCCTCTTCCGAGAACAATTATTCAAGAGATTACCATGCGGGAGCTCGTCCGCAGCGTCCCCGCATCCATAGTCAGCGCGCTTACAGCTCTGACAACGGAAATGTGAACAACACTCAAGAGGAAGGATTCCGCCCAGAAGGGTTCGGTGCCGGCCTCCAGTCTAACAACAACGGACCACAACGTCCTTATCGTCCCCGCAACAATTACAACAATCAGGGTGGCTATCAGCAACGCGGTAGTGGTGGTTATGCCCAGCAGCGTCCTTATCGTCCTCGCTACAACAACGAGAATCAAGAAGAAGGTTACGCACCGCAAGGAGGCTATCGCCCACGTTATGAAGGAAGCGATCCTAATCAAGAGGGCGAACAAAGCAACTATCGCCCCCGCAATAATTATAATAATCAAGGTGGTTATGGCCAGCAGCGCGGTGGCTATGGTCAGCAACGCGGCGGTTATGGCCAGCAGCGTAGTGGCTATCAGCAACGTGGCGGTTATCAGCAGCGTGGTGGCTACGATCAGCAACGCGGTGGTTATGGTCAGCAACGTGGTGGCTATGGTCAGCAACGTGGTGGCTATCAGCAAGGCGGTTATCAGCAGCGTGGTGGCTATCAGCAGCGTGGTGGCTATCAGCAAGGTGGTTATCGTCAACGCTCAGCCGATTATGATCCGAATGCTAAGTATAGCATGAAGAAGCGCATTGAGTATAAGGAAGATAATATCGATCCCAACGAGCCCTTGCGTCTTAATAAGTTTTTGGCCAACGCAGGTGTGTGTAGCCGTCGCGAAGCCGATGAGTTTATCCAAGCCGGTGTAGTTACCGTAAATGGAACAGTGGTTACAGAACTGGGCACGAAAGTGCTTCGTACTGACGAAATCAAGTTCCACGAACAACTCGTCAGCATCGAGAAGAAAGTCTATGTTTTATTAAACAAACCTAAGGATTATGTTACGACAAGCGACGATCCACAGCAGCGTAAGATTGTGATGGATCTTGTGAAAGATATTTGTCCCGAACGCATTTATCCCGTAGGACGCTTAGACCGTAATACGACCGGCGTGCTTCTTCTGACCAATGATGGTGACTTGGCCAGCAAACTCACACATCCCAAATTCCTGAAGAAGAAAGTATATCATGTTCATCTCGACAAACCCATTGCGCAGGCTGATCTGCAAAAGATTGCCGAAGGTATTGAACTTGAAGATGGAGAAATCCACGCGGACGCCATTGAGTATGCCGACGAGCGCGACAAGAGCCAAGTGGGTATCGAGATTCATAGCGGCAAGAACCGAATTGTCCGTCGTATCTTTGAGAGCTTGGGCTATCGTGTCGTAAGACTTGACCGTGTACAGTTTGCCGGACTAACCAAAAAGAATCTGCGTCGTGGCGACTGGAGATTCCTTACAGAGAAAGAAGTTGAAATGCTGCGTAGTGGCATGTTTGAATAATATTAATAAGCAATGAAAAGAACGAAAGTCGTCGATGCACTCGTTTGCACCGACTTTGGTAAAGACATAAATGTAAAAGGATGGGTTCGTTCTCATCGCAGTAGCAAGGCGGTAGACTTTATCGCGTTGAACGACGGCTCAACCATTAAGAATATTCAGATTGTTGTCGACCCCACTCAGTTTGACGAGGAGATGTTGAAGAACATTACCACTGGAGCATCTATCAGTGTCGTTGGTACGCTGGTTGAGAGCCAAGGCGCGGGGCAGGCTTCAGAAGTACAATGTCGCGAACTTGAGATTTACGGTCTCTGTCCGAGCGACTATCCCATGCAGAAGAAGGGCCAGAGCTTTGAATACATGCGCAAATACGCTCATCTGCGTTTGCGTACCAATACCTTTGGAGCCGTCTTCCGTATTCGCCATAACATGGCCATCGCCATTCATAAGTTCTTCCATGACCATGGCTTCTATTATTTCCATACACCGGTGATTACAGCCAGCGACGCCGAAGGAGCCGGAGAGATGTTCCAAGTAACGACTCTTGATCTCGCCCGTACAGGCAAAGATGACGCGGAAGTTCCCTACGATCGCGATTTCTTTGGCAAGAAAACCTGCCTTACCGTTTCAGGACAGCTGGAAGGCGAGCTGGGAGCTACGGCTTTAGGTGCCATCTATACGTTCGGTCCTACGTTCCGTGCGGAGAACAGCAATACGCCCCGCCACTTGGCAGAGTTCTGGATGATAGAGCCCGAAGTAGCCTTCATGGAGCAAAATGAGCTGATGGATCTCGAAGAAGAATTCATCAAATACTGCGTGCAATGGGCTTTGGATAACTGCAAGGACGATCTGGAGTTCCTCAATCAGATGATTGACAAGAGTCTTATCCAGACACTTGAATCGGTTGTGAAAGACGAATTTGTCCGTCTCACCTACACCGAAGGTATTCAGATTCTTGAGAAAGCCGTACAAGATGGCCGCAAGTTTGAATTCCCGGTTACAGGTTGGGGCATGGATTTCAGCAGTGAGCACGAACGTTTCCTCGTAGAGGAATACTTCAAACGCCCTGTAATCATGACCGATTATCCCAGCGAAATCAAGGCCTTCTACATGAAGAAGAATGCCGATGGCAAGACTATGCAGGGCACAGACGTCCTTTTCCCACGCATTGGTGAGATTATCGGTGGTTCTGTTCGTGAAGAAAGCTATGACAAACTTGTCAACGAAATCAAAACACGCGGTATGGATCCGGCTTCTTACAGCTGGTATCTCGACACCCGCAAGTATGGTTCTTGTCCGCATGCGGGCTTTGGTCTTGGCTTCGAACGTTTAATTCTGTTTGTTACCGGAATGCAGAACATCCGCGACGTTGTTCCTTTCCCGCGTACACCAAAGAACGCTGAGTTTTAAGCATAAGCCGCATATACCCGTTATAACATTCAGCCCGATGGAGTTCATATTCCATCGGGCTGTTTTGTTATAGCCACCGTTCAGAACAAAAAGAGTTGCGCATAGGCTTCGATTTACACGCTAAATTGCATCCGAACGAGACATCCCATTTCCTACCTTTGTTATATCAAAGGCTGATAATCCTACTAAAGGTCTTTATTTCTTCATAATCTTGCGCGTTGTTCCGTCGCTCATCTTTACGATGTTTACGCCCGGTTGCGTCTCTTTCAGTCGGCGACCATCAATGGAGTAGACAGCCTTAATGATGGCGGCATGACCGGTTTGCACAATACCCGCAGGGTCTTTCTTCGTGAAGTAACCCGTATCGGGGTTCATCATTATTTCGTTGTTGTTGTTTGCATCGTATTCCGTTGCGCCCTTAAGCTTCACGCAGCCTTTGAACATATCTTCTGTATTGCTACACGTCCACGCATCGTTGCAGTAGATAGTGGCCAGCGAAGAGCAGTCCTTGAACATGCCTCTCATGTCTGTCACTTTCTCTGTGTTGAAATTCGTCAGATCGAGCATGGTCAGCGAAGAACAGGCGGCGAACATATAGCTCATGTTGGTCACATTCGCGGTATTGAAGTTTGAAACGTTGAATGCTGCAGGAGATTTGTGTAAACCTACGTTTATCAAGCCTGGCGCTTTCGCTCGTGTAGACTTTGAATTATTCATTGAGGTCAACGAAGTGCAACCTTCGAACATATTGCCCATATCGGTTACTTCTGAGGTGTTAAGGTTTTCCATTTCCACGATTTCTGTCAATGCTTCTAATTTGTAGAACCATTTGGCCGTTGTTTGAGGGCGGAAATCCTTGAACGAGGAGTCGAATATGGCCTTGGTAATTGTTTTGTTCGAGTTTTTCCGAGTTCCTGTCCAAGCCGGGAAGTTTTCAGAATCTTCCATTTGCGTTTGGTTAATGCCCCACACGGTGCCCGCTCGCGAAGCCTTCTCTGTGTCGTAATAGAAGGTGATGGTCGTACCATCAGTATTCTTCACGACATAGGCTTCTTTGTTTGGTTGTGTGCTTTTCTTCGTGAAGTAGCCCGTATTGGGGTTGGCCATGGTTACATCGTTCTTATCGTAGTCGTACTCTATTGCTCCTTTGAGTTGCTCGCATAAATAGAACATATCATTAGATTTGTCGCATGACCACGTATCGTTACAGTAAATAGTAGTCAACCGATAGCAGCAGTTAAACATACAGAGCATATTGGTTACCTTCCGCGTGTCGAAATTTGTTACATCGATCTGTGTCAAGTAATTGCAGTCACCAAACATCCAGCTCATATTGGTTACGTTCTGCGTCTTGAACTTCGTTACGTCGAGCTGGGTCAAGGCATAGCAGAAGGAGAACATCTGAGACATATCGGTTACATTATTCGTATCGAAATTCGTTACGTCAAGTTGCTTCAGCTCCCTGCAGTGGGAGAACATATCGGACATATTGGTTACGTTTTGCGTCTTAAAATTCGTTACGTCGAGCTGCTGCAGTCTCATGCAGCCGCAGAACATGAGTCTCATATTTGTTACGTTCTGCGTGTCGAAGTTCGTTACGTCGAGGTGGAGCAGGTCCATGCAGCCGGAGAACATGGCCTTCATATTGGTTACATTCTTCGTGTCAAAATTCGTTACATCAAGCTGGGTTAGGCGCTCGCAGTCGTAGAACATGTAGTTCATATCCGTTACTTTCGAGGTGTTGAGGTAATCTATACCCGTAATTTGTTTCAATGCTCCTAAACCACAGAACCATTTAGCTGTTGTTGTGGGACGGAAATCCTTGAACGAGGGAGTGAATATGGCCTTAATGACTGTCTTGTTCTTTTTTTGCCGGGTTCCTGCCCAAGCTGGATAACTTCCAAAATCATCTGTTTGTGTGTCGCTGAGTTCAAACACGGTGCCTGGACGCTGTTTTTTCCGATTGTCGTAAAAGAAGGCGATGACCGTGCCCGATTCGTTTTTCACGACATAGGCCTCTTTGTCTGGATCAGAGCTTTCTTTGGTGAAGTAGCCTGTCTCGGGATTAGCCATTGTTACGTCCGTATTGTTATAATTGTAGGCCACTGCACCTTTTAGATTATCGCAGTTTGAGAACATATACTTTGAATTGTCGCACCTCCACGTATCATTGCAGTAGATAATGGTCAGGGCTTTGCAGCGGTAGAACATGAAACTCATATCGAGTACTTTCGAGGTATCAAACTTGGTCAGGTCGAGTTCTGCCAGAGCCTTGCACTCATAGAACATACTATTTATATTGATTACTTTCCTCGTGTCAAAATTGGTTATGTCGAGATCGGGCAGAGCTGCACAACCCAGGAACATGCTATTCATATAGATTACGTTCTTTGTGTCGAACTTGGTTAGGTCGAGTGTGATTAGGCGAGTGCAGTATTCGAACATGCTACTCATATCAGTTACGTTCTTCGTGTCAAATTTGGTTAGGTCGAGTGTAATCAGGGCACAGCTTCTGAACATGCCACTCATATCAGTTACTTCCGAAGTGTTGAGGTTCTCTATATCCGTAATTTGCTTCAATTCTCCTAAATTGTAGAACCATTTAGCTGTAGTTGTAGGACGGAATTCTTTGAATGAGGCGTCGAATACAGCCGTTCTGATCGTACGATCCAGGGAATCATCGTATCCAGTCCAAGCCGGATAGGTTTTATTTAGAATAGTTTGTGTTTCGTTAATGCCCCACACAGTGCCCTGCCGTGACGCCTTCTGGGTGTCGTAATAGAAGGTGAGGGTTGTTTTGTCGGTGCTTTTCACGACATAGGCTTCCTTTTCTTGCGCCCATACCTGCTGTGGCAGAGCGAACAATGCGATGAACAGCGCGGCGATAGCCGCGTAGGTGTTCC
>CAUURC010000099.1:0-7763 GCA_963547405.1 uncultured Prevotella sp. | reverse complement strand
GCATTGATAGCTTGATTAACAAATAGGTCTGTATGTGCTTGAGTCATTTTTTTTCCAATACTACCAATCGTTACTATACAAGTAGAACCTTTAGGTACAAGATTAACTTTATATTTTTTATAAGACTTTTCCGAATATCCCTGCTCAGTATTGTAAGTGTATCTGCTTCCTAGAATAATATCTGTAGCTTTTATAAAAGGCATAAAGTCTCCATAGTTGGACATATCAGATGTAGAAGGAGTATTACCAGTTACTATCTGACCTAAATCTTTAACCTTGACATATTTCATATTTCCCCTCCTTATCCAAACAGTTCTTTCAAGTTGTTTTCTATCTCTTGTTCCAGTGTTTTGGCTTCTTCGGAGAGCTTTTCGAACTCTTTGTTGAGCGATAGCATTTCGGTTCGGAACTCATCTTCGGTCATTCCGTCGTCTTCTATCACCACTCCTACGTAGCGTCCAGCGTTCAGGCTGTAGTCGTTGTCGGCTATTCCGTCTTCTCCTTCAAGCTTTGCGACTTTGCAAAGTCCCACAACGTCTTGGTATTTGCCGTCGGGCCAGCGTTCCAAAAGCCAGTCTGCCTCGCTTTGTTTGCCCTCTGCTTCATACTCATTTACCAATGCCCAGAAAGCATCGGTGTCGCCTTCGTAGAGTCGAGAGATAATGCCGAGGTTCTTAACTTGCTCGTCTGAGAACATTCTGTGTGCCCTGTCTACCTGCGTAAATATGTTTCGTGCGTCGATAAAGAGCATCTCGTCCTTCTTGGTTCGCTGCTTGTTGAAGAACCAAAGTGTGGCTGGCAGGGTTACAGTAGAGAACATATTGCTGGGCAGGGTTACCATCTGACTGATGATGCCGTCTTCTATGAGCTTCTTGCGTATCTCCAATTCGCTGCCGCCCGCATCGCTGGCAGAGTTCGCCATTACGAGGGCTGCCTTGCCGTTGCGGTTGAGTGCGGTGGCAAAATAGCCTATCCACAGATAGTTGGCATTGGGTACGGTTTCCTTTTTGTCGGAGGCTTTTCGGGTAGATTTGGTTTTGTTGCGAGGCACTCCGTAGGTGTTGAAGCGTTCGTCGTCGGCTACTTTGTCTACCACAACCTCGTCTACGTTGAACGGTGGGTTCGCCATAACATAGTCGAACTGCCCGAAAGCATCGTAAGGGTCGCTGTAGAAAGAGTTGGCTTCTGTAATTTCGCCGCGCACGTTGTTCAGCAAAAGGTTCATCTTTGCGAGCTTTACGGTGTCTGGTTCCTTCTCTACGCCATAGCAACGGAAGTGCATTATCTGTTCGTTGGTGGCGTTATGGCGATGCATATAGCGTGCCGCCTGAACGAACATACCGCCCGAACCGCAGGCTGGGTCGAGGAATTTCTTGTCGCCAGTGGTAGGCTGCAGCACCTCCACCATGTACTGTACAACGCTGGCTGGCGTATAGAACGCACCGCCACCTTGCCCCTCTGCGAGTGCAAAATTGCCGAGGAAGTATTCGTATATCTGCCCGAATATGTCGATGCTGATGTTCTCTGGAATGTCTTTAAACACCCTGACGATTCTGCTTAACAGCTCTGGTTCTTCTGCAGGAACAAGCTGTCCGTACACCTCTTTGGGCAGAACGCCGTCCATACGAGGGTTCTCCTGTTCGATGGCTTCCATTGCTTGCTTCACCAGTAAGGCCTTGTTGGCATCGTCAGGGGCGTCGTTGAGATAGTCGAAATAGGCACACTCGGGTAGGAAGAAACCGCATTTTTCAATGGCAATGTCCTTGTAGCTGCGTTCCATACGGGTTCCCTTGTGCTTGTTATACTCTGCGTCTATCTCTTCTTTGTGCTGTTTGAAGAGCACATCGGCATAGCGCAGGAAGATAAGGCCGAGTATTGGCTGTCCGTATTTGTTGGCAGCGAGATGCGCTCCAGAGCGAAGTATGTCGGCAGAATGCCACAGACGCTCTTTTAGTTCCTTGAGTTCGTTGCTTGTCATCGTCTTATGAACTTTCTTTGTATAGGTCAAACTTAGGTAATCCTTAGGAATCTCTGTGTTGTCATCCAATATATTGGGGCAAACCCTTCTGATGCTGCTTCGTTCCTAATGATATGCAAAGGTATTAAAATAATATACGAAACGCTTATCTTTAGGAAACAAAGGAAGATAGAAATAAAGTTTCCCTCATTGAAAAGCTTCTTCTACGTATAGTTACCCATGTTTACACGGCTGATTTCCTCAATAGATGCAAGGTGGAAATCATAAAATAATGGGGTGGAAGAGCAAATGCGCACCCGAAAGAACTATGCAGGGATGATTAAGAAGGTTTGGAATTCAAAAATAATCTGGAACATCCTGTCTGAAGGCAATCCCGCAAGTGTGCGATTACCGCTGCGTGGTAATAGGATTACCGCTATGTGGTAATGAGCTTACCATGGGGCTGGTAATAATCTTACCACTGTGTGGTAATGCGATTACCAAAATGCGGTAATGTTTTGGTAATTCCACATTGTCAACTTGTTCTGCACACGTCATTCAGTATATGTCACATTTTGCCATGTGATAATAGCTGTTTTTCATTAATGTCCCCCATGAATAGCTTTGAGATAAATATAGAGAAACAGTTGTGATCGTTGCATAACTTATGACTATTATAATACTGGTTTGTGTTTCTGATTACAAAGTTTTTGTTACAAAATAATGATAGATTAAAAGAAAAGTGCGAATTATTATTTTGAAATGTTTGCAGTTTCGGGGATTTAATATATCTTTGCAATTTAATATGGAGTCTATTGTCGGATTTCGTAGATGTATAATAGAGAAAGGATTAAAATCGTAATTATGAAGCATCGGTTGAGAAGCGCGGTTTGTACGGAAGGCAGACGGATGGCCGGCGCCCGTGCGCTTTGGGTTGCCGCAGGTATGAAACAGGAACAATTTGGCAAGCCGATTATTGCGATTGTGAATAGTTTTACGCAGTTTGTGCCAGGTCATACGCACCTACATGAAATCGGACAGATTGTTAAAGAAGAGATAGAAGCGCTGGGATGCTATGCCGCGGAATTCAATACGATAGCCATTGATGACGGGATAGCAATGGGGCATGATGGCATGCTTTATTCCTTGCCCAGCCGTGACATTATCGCGGATTCCGTAGAATATATGGTGAACGCGCACAAGGCCGATGCTATGATCTGTATTTCTAATTGCGATAAAGTTACTCCGGGTATGCTGATGGCCAGCATGCGCCTTAATATTCCAACGGTATTTTGCTCTGGCGGTCCTATGGAAGCCGGACGTTGGCGTAATGAGAATGCCGACTTGGTAACGGCCATGGTTAAAGGTGGTGACGAGTCGGTGTCTGATGAAGAAGTATCTGAACTGGAACGCACGGCCTGTCCGGGTTGTGGCAGTTGTTCGGGCATGTTCACGGCAAACTCAATGAATTCCCTGACCGAGGCTATCGGTTTGAGTCTGCCGGGTAATGGGACAATTTTGGCAACTCACGTTAATCGTATAGAACTCTTCAAGGCAGCGGCCCGGCAGATAGTCAAGAACGCTTTTGCCTATTATCAGGATGGGGATGAAAGCGTATTGCCTCGTAATATTGCTACGCACAAAGCATTTCTCAATGCCATGACTTTAGACATCGCAATGGGTGGCAGTACCAATACGGTGCTCCATTTGCTGGCTGTAGCGCAAGAAGGGGAAGTCGATTTCGGGATGGAGGATATAGATAGGTTGAGCCGTAAGGTTCCTTGCCTATGTAAATTGTCTCCTAATACGCAGAAATATAGTGTGCAGGAATGTAACCGAGCAGGTGGTATTCTTGGCATTTTAAACGAATTGAACAAGGGTGGACTGATTAATGGCAACGTAAAACGAGTTGATGGCAAAATGCTCGAAGAACAGATGAAGGATTACGACATTACGGTTGAGCAGCCTAAGGCTGAGGCCTGCCGTATTTATTCTTCGGCTCCGGGAGGGCGGTTCTCGACCCGGATGGGCAGTCAGGATACTCGTTGGCCCAGTCTCGACACCGATCGTGCGGGTGGTTGCATCCGTGATTTAGAACATGCTTATACACGCGACGGTGGTTTGGCTGTGCTTTTCGGTAATATAGCCCAGAATGGTTGTGTCGTCAAAACGGCAGGCGTGGACGAGAGTCTTTGGTATTTTGAGGGTCCTGCCGTGGTCTTTGATTCGCAGGATGACGCGTGCGAAGGGATTTTGGGTGGTAAAGTGAAAGCTGGTGACTGTGTTGTCATTACGCACGAAGGCCCCAAAGGTGGGCCCGGCATGCAGGAAATGCTTTATCCGACCAGTTATATCAAAAGTCGTCATTTAGGTAAAGCGTGCGCGCTTATCACGGATGGGCGTTTCTCGGGAGGCACATCGGGATTAAGCATCGGTCATATTTCGCCCGAAGCAGCTGCCGGAGGCAACATCGGAAAGATTAAAGACGGCGATATCATCGTGATAGATATTCCCAATCGATTGCTTCAAGTGCGGCTGTCTGACGAAGAGTTGGACGCCCGTCCGCAGCAACCCTTGAAGCGAAACAGAGTTGTCAGCAAAGCTTTGCGGGCTTATGCGCAGAGTGTCAGTTCGGCGGATAAAGGTGGAGTAAGAATAATAGACTAAAGAATTATGGCAAATGAAATCATAACAGGTGCAGAGGCGCTGATGCGGGCTTTGCGGGCTGAAGAGGTAAATACGATATTTGGTTATCCGGGGGGAGCTATTATGCCTGTTTTCGACTCATTATATCATTATACACGAGGAGAAAACAAATGTTTTAATCATATTTTGGTGCGCCATGAGCAGGCTGCGGCGCATGCGGCTCAGGGCTATGCCCGTGTCAGCGGCAATGTAGGCGTGTGTCTGGTGACGAGCGGTCCGGGGGCTACGAACACCTTGACGGGCGTGGCCGACGCGATGATGGATTCGACACCACTGGTGGTTATCGCCGGTCAGGTTGGTGTTGGCGCGCTTGGTTCTGACGCTTTTCAAGAAGTGGATTTGGTGGGTCTGGCTCAGCCTATTACCAAGTGGGCCTACCAGATACGGCGACCGGAAGATGTGGCGTGGGCTGTGAGCCGTGCGTTTTATATCGCACGCAGCTGTCGCCCCGGTCCGGTAGTGCTCGATTTTCCTAAAAACGCGCAGACGCATACATGTGAGTGGACTGATGTGAAGGTAGATCGTGTGCGGTCGTATGACCCTTATCCTAAGTTGGACGAGGGTGTTATTCAGCGTGCTGCCGACCTCATTAATCAGGCCCGGCGGCCCTTTGCGCTCATCGGTCAAGGCGTGGAGTTGGGTGGCGCTCATCATGAGTTGCTCGAATTTCTGGAGAAAGCCGATATTCCGGCCGGTCGAACCTTGCTCGGTTTGTCGGCTTTGTCAAGTGATCATCCTCTGAATATGGGAATGTTGGGTATGCATGGCAGTTACGCAACTAACATGAAGACGCAGGAGTGTGACGTGCTGATAGCTATAGGCATGCGCTTTAGCGACCGGGTGACAGGCTTACCTTCTACTTACGCAAAGCAGGCTCACATCATTCATCTGGATATAGATAGGGCAGAGATTAACAAGAACATTAAATGCGAGGTGCCTGTTATCGGTGATTGCAAGATGTCATTGCCCGCAATCACTCGTCTTTTGAAGAAAAATAGCCATACGGAATGGATAGAGTCTTTCCGAACCTATCAGCAGATGGAAGATGAACAGGTCATTCAGCCCGATATTCATCCTGCGGAAGGTCCACTGCTTATGGGTGAAGTGGTCAATGTGGTGGCTGAGGCAACCGAAGGACAGGCCGTGTTGGTGAATGATGTTGGTCAGAACCAGATGATTTCAAGCCGTTATTTCAAGTTCCATACCCAACGTTCTATCGTAACGAGTGGAGGTTTCGGCACAATGGGTTTCGGTCTTCCTGCGGCTGTGGGAGCTACTTTTGGCTCGCCTGATCGTACAATCTGTTGCTTTATGGGTGACGGAGGCTTTCAGATGAGCATTCAGGAGTTGGGTACGATTATGGAGCAACAGGCTCCTGTAAAGATGATTCTCTTGAACAATAATTATCTGGGGAATGTCAGGCAGTGGCAGGATTTGATGTTCGGTGGGCGTCGTTCGTTCACTCACATGATGAATCCGCGTTATGCCGATATAGCCAAAGGTTATGGTATTCCCTATGATTTGGTTGTCGACAGAAATGATTTGGAGAAGAAAGTGATACAAATGTTGAACACAGAAGGTCCTTATCTGCTTGAGTGTGTAATCAAGGAGGATGAGGACATCGTGCCAATGACCATGCCGGGAAAGAGTGTTGATGAGATGCAGCTAACGCTTGTATATTAATTAAGGTAGTGTTACAAACCTTATAGATTAGGAAAGATGATGGATACTGATAAAAAACTATATACATTACTGGTTTATTCAGAAAATATAGCCGGTATATTAAATCAGATTACAGCAGTATTTACAAGACGACAGGTTAACATAGAGAGTCTCAACGTGTCGGCCAGTAGTATTGCAGGAATTCATAAATATACGATTACAGCTTGGAGTGATGAAGAACAGATTACGAAAATAACGGAATCCATTGAGAAGAAGATAGATGTGGTGAAAGCGAATTACCATTTGGATGACGATTTGTTTATTCATGAGGTTGCGCTTTTCAAGATTTCTACTCCTGTTTTGATGGAACATTCCGAAATCTCTCGCAGTATTCGTAAGCACGGTGCCCGTATGATGGAGGTAAATCCTACATACACGACGGTGTTATTGGCCGGATTGACAGAAGATATTGCCGATTTGTTCAATCAGCTGAATGATTTTGGTTGCCTTCTTCAATATACTCGCTCCGGACGGATTGCCGTTACCCGCAGTACGGAAGAAAAGATATCAGATTATTTAGAAACTCAAGAGAAAGGATCATAGAATGCAATTTGGTAAGATAAGTGAGTACGAATTTATAGCAGAACCTTTTCATTGCGATTTCTCTCATCAGTTGATGTTGGGACATTTAGGTAATTCAATGCTCAATACTGCTGATTACCACAGCAACGAACGTGGATATGGCATGGAATATCTCAATACCGTTCATCGTACATGGGTGTTGAGTCGGTTATCTATCGAGATGGAACACATGCCCAAGTCGTATGATAAATTCAAGATTGCGACGTGGGTTGAAAGTGCGATGAGATTTTTTACAAGTCGAAACTTTGCTGTAACCACGGCCGATGGTCAACCATTAGGCTACGGCCGTAGTATTTGGGCAATGATAGATACCAATACCCGACAACCGGTAGATATTCTGGCGGTTCGCGATGGTTTAATTGCCGAATATATCGAAACGAACAAATCCTGCCCCATCTGTAAAAGTTCGCGGGTAAAAATAGATGGGGAAGTTAAATTGGTAAGAAGTATTCCTACCTATTATAATGATGTGGATGTCAATGGACATATCAATTCAGTAAAGTATATAGAGCATGTGCTTGATCTGTTTGATATTAATTTTTATAAGACCCATCGTTTGAAACGAATCGATGTTGCTTATATAGCAGAAAGCCATCAGGGAGATTTGTTGAATTTCTATGTGTTACAATCAGGTGATACTTATACGATTCGGATTACTAAATCATCTTGTATGGCAACCGAAGAGATAGAAGTCGTTAGAGTTTTGCTTGCTTTTATAAAAGATTGAAGCTGTATTTATTTTTCATAACAAATTGTTGATTTTATATCCGTTATAATTTTATTCCTAAGCTACTTC
>CAUURC010000098.1:0-7774 GCA_963547405.1 uncultured Prevotella sp. | reverse complement strand
ATGAAAGCTCTTTTGGACTTTATCAAAATAATAAGCGAGATACCATTTGTCAATGTGCTCTCGCTTAAAGAAGCTTTTTAAGGGACGACTATATAGTTTAAGTTTTACCGGACAGCAATAACTTAGATTGTAAGAAAGTAATGTGTATTCCATAAAATGCTCGTAAGCAAATGTTGTTTTTAAAACCTACTACATTTCGCTTACGAGCAACTGTTATTATTTTTATCTATTATGATAATCGACTATTTAGTTTCGGGTACGGCAAACTTAGAACCTGTTGCCTGCACCAGTTTTTTAGCAAACGAAGCAGGATAACTAGGACGTTTCACCTTGGCTCCAAGCCCTGTTGGCAGACACAAGAACTGCCCATTCTTCGTCGGCTTCACGGCCATATCATTATATTTTACGATGAGATATACAGCCAACTCATTCCAACGTCCGAGCATCCGCTGTGCCTGCAAATTACTATAATCGTTCAGATACTTCAAGGCTGCAGCCTTATCATTTGCGTAGAGTATCGTAGCGTGTGCTTCCACTTCTTGCTGTTGCGCAAAATAGCTATGTTCCAAACTATCGCGAACCGCTTTCAATTCTGGGAATAGTTGGCTATAACGAGGGTAAACCATATTGCTGACCCAGTTGCAAACCCAAAAAGCATTCTTTAAAGAAAATGTGACAGCATCAGCACCTGGTGTATTGTAACATTCTGGTTGTATTGTATTACCACAATAAATAGGTGTATAGGCTATCATATTTCCATCATCATTGCCAAACCAAAGGACGCCGCCGATTTCACGAGGAAGCCATGAGCGCATTTCACTGACATACGAAAATCCTGTTTGCTGGGTGCTAGTAGGACGCTCGTTAAAGTAGCTCTTTCCATCTACTTTGAAAGTCAATGGTGTTGGCCGATAAGGCATTTGCCAAATTCCACCACCAAAGTCAAGTGTATCGGTAGCCAAAGGCGTCCCCTCGTAATGGTCGCGCATGGCCATTTGTACATCTTGAATACTTATTTTGCGATCGGGCACCACCCAAAGTGGCATATCTTCGGCATTTGGATCCTTACCCAAAGCCCAGGGCAAATAACGATCAAAACCACTCTTAAAGTGATTAAAGAAAGCCCAAACACGTGCATCGCAGAAACGACGTCCGGAAAAATCTGGGGCAGCATAAACCATCTTCCATGAGAAATCAGCATCCTTGCCATTGAACCAACCCTTCTGACGTGCAAACTTAATAACATCCTTTGAATATAGAACGTTCTGCCTATCTTTCATATTGAACTTGCCAATACGACTTTGGTTTGCATGAGCGCATATCGCATTATCAGGAATACGCAGTGCGACCCAAACTACACCTTTTGAACCTGGACCCTTGCCCATCATTTCCATAATCCAGGCTTCGTTAGGATCACATATTGTAAAAGTTTCGCCTCCACTGTTATAGCCGTAAGTTTCAGCTAACGTAGTCATAATTTGTATAGCCTCGCGCGCGGTTTTAGAACGTTGAAGTGCAATATAAATGAGACTTCCGTAATCAAGAATACCGGTCGAATCGACCATTTCTTCACGTCCACCATAGGTTGTCTCACCTATCGTTACTTGATATTCATTAATATTACCTATGACGTTATAGGTAACAGGTGCTTCGGGAATCTGGCCACGATACACTTTGGAATCCCAATCATATACCTGACGCATTTCGCCCATCTTGTGAGTACCTGCGGGATAATGATCCAGGCCAATGAACATACCATAATCATCGGCATTGTATGTACAGATAACACTGCCATTGATACTCGCTCCCTTGCCCACAATAAAATTCGTGCAGGCTAGTGAATAACTTGCAACAAACAGCAAGCTTAATGTTAGTAAATAGATTTTTTTCATATCAACAAGCTTTAAAAATTCATATTTAATTCTTTGACACAATGGAACATAATAATTATAGAAATATCACTTAATTTCAAATCACTTTAACTGCAACCGCTATCAGCATATATACAAAATTGGTTCAAAACGTATAGAGATTTTCTGAATCATTTCTGCCCCTAGTCTGTTCTTCTCTTCCCTTGATGAACAAGTTTGTTTTCAAATGCGCCCCTCCTGGTGACATACATCCTCTTCAATCTACAATTATTTCTCGAGCCTTATTTTTTTTCCAGCTATAGCATCGCCATCTTCACTTCTTTCTGAAGATGTGGAATCATTAGGAATAGAGCTACTTTTCGATTTACTTTCTTTTTTCGCGTGCATTCTTATCAACTGGATATTTTGAACAAACATCAATTTGAGTGTAGATTGATTCTGGCTTGCACCTAAATTTCCATTAAGGAGGAAAAAGCCACGAATCTGCTTTATGCCAAGCCGTTGGTCATCAATAATGTCCATGCTATAATGAGTAGAACTGGCAACATGAATATTTTGTGTAGCAACACTGTCATTTTTAAACTCAACAACCAACACGCCAAAACCATCACGCACCCCATCTTGAAAAAGAAATTGTGCATCAAAATTTAGCGTAATACGATCACCAGCATGGTATGCTGTATCTGCGTCAAATTTAAAGCTATATAGGTTTGATGGTTTAATGGTTGAAAGTACTATTGACCTATCCCCAGTCCATACATTAGCGGTATCCCCTGTAGAAGTGAGAGCTATTCTATTATTAGAAGTAGAACCTAATCCTGCTGCCTCTATCCCCATCCGATCCGATAATTTCTGATAAATAGAATGGAGCAAATCTGCATGCCGCATATAATAAACCATCGAAGAATCAAAGTCGGCCTTCGTAATATCATATTTACGAAACACAGCTTCGTGGTATGACACCAAACAGGTTGTATCTGTGTCTGACAGCAGAGCCATGCCATCAGCAATATGATAGTCATATAAAATATCTTCCATCTTACTGGGTTGAATGTATTTTGAAGGAACACCCGGTTTACAAGAAACAACAAGTCCCATCAAAATACACAACAATAATATGTTTTTCAATTTGCCTATATCGGGCTTCTTAAAATGAAAGACTTCTGAAAGCGACTCCAAATCATGCCGAAAAAATAACAACATGATTACCACTCCAACAGATATACACGCATCGGCAAAGTTAAAAATAGGCGAAAAGAAAATAAACTCTTCTCCCCCTTTCAGAGGCACCCATTCCGGCCAAGTTGTGACTATCAATGGGAAATAGAACATGTCAACAACCTTCCCCTGCAATAATGGTGCGTATCCACTTCCAAAATCAGTAAACTCAGAGATATAAAATGGTGACGAAGCCGTAAATATTTGGCCATAAAATACACAGTCAAAAATATTTCCTGCCGCCCCGGCTGTAATCAGTGCCAAACATAGCAAATAACTCAAACGGTGTTTCATACTTACCAGCTTGAGCATATACCAAATCAGAAAGACAACAGCAACCAAACGCATGGATGTCAAGAACACCTTGTTTATAAAGGTCATACCATAAGCCATGCCATTATTTTCTATAAATGTAATATAAAACCAATCAGTTACATGTATAGAATCACCCAAATGCATATTGGTCTTGACCTCTATTTTGATGAATTGATCAATAACAACAATTACAAACATCAAAATAAAGGTCAATACAATGTGTGAAAAAAGTTTATTTGACTTATTCATTATTTTTCCTTGCATTCTTAGAAGCAACGCTCAACGTAGCATGCGGTACGATACGAAGACGTTCTTTCGGAATCAGTTCTCCTGTAATACGATCTATTCCATACGTTTTGTTTTCTATCCGAATCAATGCAGCCTCAAGTCCTTTGATAAACTTTTGTTGACGTTGGGCCAATTGAATCATTTCTTCTTTACTTTGATAAGCCCCTCCCTCTTCCAGCACTTTATTGTATGTAGGAGAAGTATCGTCCACACCATTGCCTTCTTGATTCATCAATTGTCGCATCATTGACTGATAATCACGACGGGCAAGTTCTAATTTATCATTGATAATTTGACGGAATTCGTTCAAATCCTCATCACTGTATCTTACTTTTGTTTCCATAAATATTAAGACTATATATTCAACAATTATAAAAATGAGAGAGTATCATTAGAAGTGCAGGAGAACACACTCAAATTATAACACCGTATACTATTTATTTTTTTCAACTTTAATCTTTAACACAAAACCATCAAACTCAGTTTCTATACCATCATTATCTGTGATATTAATTGCATTGGCAAGAACCTGACTCTTAATCATATCACCAAATGACTCTATAGCATCATTTGTTTCTTGATACGAAGCTATCGACACGACAATACGATCCGTTATTTCAAGTCCTGTTTCCTTACGAAGATTCTGAATACGATTAATTAATTCGCGGGCCATACCTTCACGCTTCAGCTCTTCAGTCAATTCCACCTCGAGCGCAACCGTCAAGTTGCCTTCATTACTAACCAACCAGCCAGGAATATCTTCACTGATAATATCAACATCACTTGACTCAACCGTCACTTGCTGTCCTTCGATATCAAAATCAATTGCTCCGACAATCTCTAAAGATGCGATTTCATCCTGGTTCAAGGCGTCCATTTTAGCAGCAACCTGTTTCATCAACTTTCCAAACTTCTTGCCCATAACACGAAAGTTACACTTCACTTTCTTAACAAGAATTCCTTGACCTTCAACGAATTTTAGTTCCTTTACATTCACTTCGCTTTTTATCAAGTCGGCAACAGCCGTGATATGACTCTTTTGCTCTGCGTCAATGGCCGGAACCATAATCTGAGCCAATGGTTGACGCACCTTAATGTTTACCTTACGGCGTAGCGCAAGTGTCATCGAAGTAATCTTCTGAGCCATGCCCATCCGAGTTTCAAGATCAACATCTATCGCCGTTACATCCACAACAGGGAACTTGTCAAGATGTACACTCTCCAACTTTCCACCCAAATCATGATAGAGTTCGTCAGCATAGAACGGAGCAAACGGAGCCAAAAGCTTCGCAACTGTCATCAAACAAGTATACAGAGTTTGATAAGCAGATAACTTATCTTCGCTCATATCTGTACCCCAAAAACGCTTACGATTAAGGCGCACATACCAATTGCTCAAATCATCGTTAACAAACGTGTCAATCAGACGACCAGCACGAGTTGGATCATAGTTCTCAAGCTCGTTCTCAACATTCTTAATCAGAGTGTTTACCTTCGAGATTATCCAACGATCAATCTCCGGACGCTTATTCAACTCTACCAAAGGCTGATCGGGATTAAAACCATCAACATTTGCATAAAGTGCAAAAAAGCTATAAGTATTATATAAGGTGCCAAAGAACTTACGACGAACTTCGTCAACCCCATTAGGATCAAACTTCAAATTGTCCCAAGGTTCAGAATTGGTAATCATATAGAAACGAACCGGGTCGGCACCATATTTATCTATCATCTCAAAAGGATTGGTCACATTACCGACATGCTTGCTCATCTTATTTCCCTTAGCGTCCAAGACCAAACCTGTGGAAATTACATTCTTGAAAGCAGCGCTATCAAATATCATGGTAGACAAAGCATGCAAAGTAAAGAACCAACCACGCGTCTGATCAACTCCTTCATTGATGAAATCGGCAGGATAAAACGCAGGGGGAACTGGGATTCCTTCATAAGTAGAAGTAACCAACTGGCGACGATACGTAGTCTTCTCCATACCCGTAGCTTCCAATCCTTTTTCTGCCATTTCACCCTCAAAAGGATAATGCTGCTGGGCATAAGGCATAGCTCCCGAATCAAACCATACATCAATCAAATCGCTTTCGCGTTTCATCGGTTCACCTGCTTCATTTACCAACACGATATTATCCACATACGGACGATGCAGATCTACTTTATCATAATTCTCCTTAGAATAATCACCGGGAACAAAACCATTGTCTTTCAGAGGATTCGCCTTCATTACACCTGCGGCCACACTCTTTTCTATCTCCAGATACAGTTCCTCAAGACTACCTATGCACTTCTCATTACGCTTATCATCGCGCCAAATCGGAAGAGGCGTTCCCCAAAAGCGAGAACGAGATAAATTCCAGTCATTCAGATTTTCCAGCCAGTTACCAAAACGTCCTGTTCCGGTTGATTCTGGTTGCCATCGAATCGCCTTATTCAACTCTACCATCCTCTCTTTCTTAGCCGTGTCTTTTATAAACCAACTATCAAGCGGATAATAAAGAATAGGTTTATCGGTACGCCAGCAATGTGGATAGTTATGCACATGCTTTTCTATCTTGAATGCGGTTCCCTCCTGTTTCATCTCCATACAGAGAACAATATTCAAGTCTTCATCCTTTTCACTTGCTTTCTTATCCCATACTCCATCCGGATTATACTTAGGAGCATATGAATTCTTAACATAATCACCTGCATGATGTCCGTAATTTTCTACATCAACGCATGCTTTTACGAAATTAGCGTCAAGATCTTCTATCGCATAATACTTACCTTGCAGATCAACCATCGGACGAGTTTCCCCCTGCTGATTGATAAGATATAAAGCCGGGATATTCGCATCCTTTGCTACTTTCGCGTCATCAGCACCAAACGTTGGTGCAATATGAACAATACCCGTACCATCTTCTGTCGTAACATAGTCGCCCAGAATCACACGGAAAGCCTCGCTATCCATTTCAACAAACTGATCACGGCCATCCGCACTGGTAAACACTTTGTCAGGATGTGCTGCCGCATAATCTTTCACGAAAGCAGGAGCAAAGCTATCAAACTTCTCACAAGGTTTTACCCAAGGCATTAGTTGCTGATAATGAAGTCCTTCCAATTCGACACCCTTTACTCTGTCGACTACACGCCAAGGACATACTTTGCTTTCCTTATCAAAAGCTCCCAACTCTTCACCTTTAACTTCCTGTTCAGGATTCAAATGGGCACTGACACGACTTTCAGCCATCACCAGTGTCACGGGAGTTCCGTCATAGAGATTATACGTTTCAACCACTACATAATCTATCTTCGGTCCTACACAAAGCGCCACGTTTGACGGGAGTGTCCACGGAGTTGTTGTCCAAGCAATGAAATAGGGCTTTCCGTGCTTTGTCCATTCAGCCTTCGAATCTTTGATAAGGAACTGAGCTGTTACGGTTGTATCTTTTACATCACGATAGCATCCGGGCTGATTCAGCTCATGACTCGACAAACCGGTACCGGCAGCCGGAGAATAAGGTTGTATCGTGTAGCCTTTATACAACAAGCCTTTATTATAAAGTTGCTTCAAAAGCCACCAAAGTGTTTCTATGTATTTATTGTCATAAGTAATATAGGGATTATCCATATCGACAAAGTATCCCATCTTTTCCGTAAGTTCACGCCACTCTTCAGTGAACATCATCACGTTCTCACGACATCTTCTATTATATTCTTTCGTAGAGATGTATTTCTCAGAAGCCTTATTGTCGATATCTTTCTTAGTAATACCAAGTTCCTTTTCCACACCAAGTTCTACAGGCAGTCCATGTGTATCCCAGCCCGCTTTTCTATGAACTTGATAGCCACGCATCGTTTTATAACGATTAAACGTATCCTTGATGGCACGTGCCAGCACATGATGAATACCGGGATGACCATTTGCTGAAGGAGGACCTTCAAAGAAAATAAATTGCGGACATCCTTCACGTTCGTCTATCGTTTTATGGAACACATCGTTCTGTTCCCATGTTACCAATATATCCTTGTTGGTCTGACTCAAATCCAAACCTTTGTGCTCGGCAAATTTCTTAGCCATATTCTATTAT
>CAUURC010000097.1:0-7816 GCA_963547405.1 uncultured Prevotella sp. | reverse complement strand
ACCATGGCCAACCCTAATACGGGCTACTTCACGAAGAAAGGCACTACGGGTATTGCGCAAACCGGCCATGCCGCCACCGTTAAGGCAATCTACTCTGTCGACGGTCGCCAACTGAAAGAGACGCAAACCGGCGTGAACATCCTGAAGATGAGCGACGGAACGATGCGCAAGGTCGTGAAGAAATAAAGCGTTTCGATAGATTATTTACCATCGGCAGAAGACGAACGGACGTCCATTCGGCTGCCGATGCTTTAAATAAATAGGTATTTACAAACATCAACCCCGAGCCATACTGTCAGCGCAGTGATGGCTCGGGGTTGATGATTAAGTCCTTTCTACGGCAGATCGCTTCGATGATGATGAAAGGCATGAGGCGTTACTGCCGATTGTTGAAGCAACGTTATTCAACAGGTACTCCACTCGTGATGGTGTAGCAGCCGTTGTTGCTGCCACAGAAGTTTCGCAGAAGTTCCAGAATATACTCGGCGGTGGCCCTCACTTGCGCTTCGCTGCCGTCGTAGCCGTTGACGAGCACGAGCAGATGGCGGGTCGAAAGGTCTATCTTGGTGCGCTCGTTATCGCTCGTGGGCGTTCCCACTCCTCCCTCGGCGTCGCGGTAGACGGGCAGTCCCTCGATGTTGAGAAGCCCCCGCCCGATACCCTCATAGGGTTCATCCTTGCGCCCAACACCCAGCGTGAGCGTGTCGCCTTGGAACTTGGCGGCATCGAAACCGCCGATGCTGTAGCCCGAAACCATACTGGCCAGGTTGAGCAGGTCTACCAATGTGTTCACCTGATAGAGTTCCTTGCCCTGCAATACACGCCGAACGAGTGCCTCACCCGACGGCCGGTAGCGCGAAGGATCTTTGCCACAGGCCCGATAGACACGGCGTGTGGCCGCAATGCTACTGATGTCTTTGAGCGTTTCGGTGGTGAGCGACGCCTTGAATTGCTCACTTTTCTTCTTGATTTCGGCCCACAACGCTTCGCTGTAGGGCGTGTTTTCAACCTGCGCCTCGACACAGGCACACACGAACCCCGGGCATACGGTTTCTATTTCGTTCGATATAATGATTTTCATATTGTTCTTATTTTTGACGCAAAGATATTGATTCTCGCCTTTACTTCCAAATCTCCACGAAGAGATTTCGCGGCTGCCGTGTGGGGCTGATGGGTAAAGAGCAAATCAACAATCGAGCAATACCCACCTCACAAAGCTACGATTAAAAATAAACAAAAGCCCCCAAGGAGGTTACTTTGCGTTTCTCCTTGAGGGCTTGTCTTACTTGGGGAGTTGGTTTGTATCTAAATCATTTGATAAAAATCTTCTGTTTGATTTAGAATATCATTGCCAACAGAAGCATTTTAGATGATGCTGGTCTTCTTGGTCCACTCGATTATCTCGGGGATATAGCCAAAGGCAAGACCCGTTACGGTGTCGGCGCAGCCATAATAAACGGCGATGCGGCCGCTCTCGGGGTCGTGAACCTCGGCGCAAGGGAAGCAAACGTTGGGCACGTCGCCCGTCAACTCATACTGCTTCTGTGGCGAAATGAGGTAAGGACCCGAACGATAGATGGCCTTCCAAGGCTGTTCGAGGTCGAGCAGGGCCGATCCGAAGCTGTAAACGTAGCCGTTGCAGGAGCGAAGCACGCCGTGGTAGAACAGCAACCAGCCCTCGCTGGTCTCTATGGGCACAGGACCGGCGCCGATTTTCATGCACTGCCACGCGCTTACCTCGAAGGCGGCAGGGCTCATCACGTGGCGATGGCGACCCCAGAACTCCATGTCGGGGCTTTCGCTGTAGAAGATGTCGCCGAAAGGTGTGTGACCGGTGTCGGACGGACGCGACATCATGGCGAAGTTGCCGTTGATCTTCTTGGGGAAGAGTACGCCGTTGCGGTTGTAGGGAAGGAAAGCGTTTTCGAGCTGATGGAAGGTCTTGAAGTCCTTCGTCCACGCGATACCGATGGTCGGACCGTAGTAACCGTTGCACCAAGTCACGTAGTAGCGGTCTTCAATGAAGCACACGCGGGGGTCGTAGCCATACACCCACTGGCCGATTTCGGCATTGTCGCACTCGAAACGCAGCGGTTCCTCGTTGATATTCCAGTTCACGCCGTCCTTAGAGAAGCCCACATGGAGCACCATGCGGCGGTTGGTGTCGTCGCAACGGAACACACCGGCGTAGCCTTCGCCGAACGGAACCACGGCGCTATTGAAGATACTGTTGCTCGTGGGCAGCAGATCGCGTGGGATAATGGGGTTTTTTGAGCAGCGCCACATCACGTTTTTTTCACCTTCGGGGCGCTCTTCCCAAGGCATATTGGGCAACGGATTGCCCGAAATGATCAGTTTCGTCATAATGATTATTTATTATTAGTTTAAGTTTTACTTTTTATCTTCATAGGTGAAGGGCACAAACCACGTAATGAGCAGGGCCGGAATGGTGCAGAAGAGCACGAAAACGAAGAAGTGGCGATAGCCCAAGGCGTCGCTCACCAGACCGCTAATCATACCCGGAAGCATCACACCGAGGTTCATAATGCCCGACGCAAAGGCGTAATGGCTCATCTGGTGCTTGCCCGGAGCGATCTGTTGCATCATGAACAGCGTCAGTCCGACGAAGCCAAAGCCGTAGCCGAAATACTCCAACACGATACCGCTGCCGATGATGACAAGGCTTTCGGGCTGGTAGAGGGCCAGTAAGGTGTAGGCAATGAACGGCAGGTTGAACACCAACGCCAACGAAAAGAGGCTCTTTTTCAGCCCACGGCGGGCGATGTAGTAGCCCGCCAGAATGCTTCCCAATACGAAAGCAGCCGCGCCGAACGTGCCATAAAGCAGTCCGATTTCCTGTTCGCTGAGCCCCAAGCCCTGTTCGGCCCGTGAAGCTTTGAGGAAAAGGGGCACTATCTTCATCACAAAGCCTTCGGCAAAGCGATAAAGAATGATGAAAAAGAGGTAATAAATGATGTGTTTCTTGTGGAAGAAGTCTACGAATACGCTCCAAAGTTCGCTGAGCGATTCGCGTAATGTCTTGCCTTCTTCGGCCGGTTTGTCGGCACAGGGTAGAATAAAGAAGTGGTAAGCGCCGAGCACAAGCATGATGGCACCGATGATAAGCATGATGATCATCCACGCACGGGTGACGCCAAACGCATCGATGAAGGTGCCGGCGAGATACACAAGACCACCCGTTGCGGCAATTTTGGCTATGTTATAGAAAGCGCCTTGCCAGCCAATCCACTTCGCTTGCTCTTCATTAGAGAGCACACTCATGTAGGTTCCATCAGCGGCGATGTCGTGGGTTGCGCCACTTAAAGCGATAACAGACAGCATGGCGATGGTCACGGCAAAGAACGAAGGCAGGTGAAGGGCAAAGGCTACGAGCGCAAACATCACACCCGAGAGCACCTGTGTCAACACTACGAAGAACTTCTTGGTCTTATACATTTCGAGGAACGGGCTCCAGAGGGGCTTCAATGTCCACGGAAGCATGATGAGACTGGTCCAGAAAGCAATCTGTCGGTCGCTTACGCCCATACCTTTATACATCAGTGTGCATACCATATTGAGCACCACGAAGGGCATTCCCATGGCAAAATAGAGCGTGGGTACCCACGCTACGGGGGAAGGATTATTCTTGAATGACATGTTTTTTAAGTTAACGAATTGAGAAGTGAACGATTTATGAATTGACGCGTTGACGAATGAAGTTTACTATTTCTTACAACCGCGCAGCAAGTCTACCTTTCCTTCGCTCACGAGTTTTGAGATAAGTTCGCCGAAGAGCGTGTTCTGCCACGCGAACCATGGGCGGGTGTAGTTGTTGGCATCATCTTTATGGAACGATTCGTGGATGACTCCCGTGCCCGCATCGGTATCCATGAGCATTTGGACACACGCTTTGATTTCGTTATCGTCCTGCGATGTGAAGGCCCGCATCATGATACTCATGGGCCAAGGCATGTCGAGTCCCACGTGAGGGCCACCGATTCCCTCGCCCGCTTTGCCACGGAAGAAGTAAGGATTGTCCTCGCTCCACACGAAACGGCGGGTGTTCTGATAGATGGGATCGTTGATATCGACGTCGCCCAGATAAGGCATGGCCAGCAGACTGGGCACATTGGCGTCGTCCATGATCAGCTGATTGCCGAAGCCGTCGACCTCGAAAGCGTAGATAGGGCCATACTTGGGGTGCTGATAGACAGCGTATTGGCGCAGGGCGTTGTGTACTTCGTCGGCCAAAGCGGTGCACTGAGCGGCCAGATCGGCCCTTTGATTAACAGAAGTGAGGATTTCGGCCGCCTTCTTCAAGCTCGTTACAGCCATGAAATTAGAGGGAACGAGGAAGAGATAGGTCGTGGCGTCGTCGGAAGGACGGAACACCGAAGCGATAAGCCCCACAGGCTTGCAGGGCGCTCCCCATCCTCGGTTGCACACGGTGTCGAGCTGTCGGTCGGTCACACGGGTAAAATGATAAGGCCCAAGTCCGTTTTTACGCTGCTGTTCTCTGAAAGTGCGCAGGACGCTCTCGATGGTCTGAAGCCACAGATTGCCAAAAATACTCGTGTCGCCCGTCTCCTTCCAGTATTCGTATGCCAAACGGATGGGATAGCAGAGCGAGTCGATTTCGTACTTGCGTTCGTGCAATTCGGGTTTCATATCGGTGTCGTCGCTCATCCAATAGCTCTTGATATCGGGATAACGATTGAACGCGTTGGCGTAAGGATCAAAGACAATGTTCTTGAACTGTCGACGAATCACGCCGGCCAGCATGCGTTTCAGGTTCTTATCCTTGTTCGCAAACTTCACGTAAGGATAGACCTGCGCGCCCGAATCACGCCCCCACATCGCGTGGATGTCGCCCGTATACACAAACGTATCAGGCTCTCCCTGCTCGTCTTCCATGTAATGGACGGTGGTATCGAGCGTATTGGGGTAGCAATTCTCAAACATCCAAGCCAAGTAGGGCGTATCTTTGAGCTTCTTCTTAACGTCCTTGATGTATTTTTCGAGCACCTCCGAGCGGAACAAACGATCGGCTTCGACCGGCCGTTTCGATACATAGCGCGTGCTCACGGCAATGGCATCGATGTATTCCTTACCAAATTCCTTCTGCGTAAGGTTCGACTGTGCCACGACCCGACCGGGCATAGCGAGCAGCAAAAGGCCCAGACCGGCTGCCGCAAAGCATTTTTTATTGGTTATCATTGTTGTTGTTACTTTAGGTATAAAGGGGTAAAGCGTTAAGAGAGAGTTGACAGGCGATGGTTAAAAAGAACCGTTTCTCACCCAACAACTCTCACCTCACACCTATTTACGGACGGTCTTTCTTGGCCGTACCGAACTTCGACGGCTGAGCGCCCATGGTAAACTCGAGCGTTCCACCCTTGATCATATCGCTGTATTCGATGTACGATTTCGTATAGTTCTTGCCGTTCAGCTTGACGCTCTGGATGTAGAGATTGTCCTTGCTGTTGTTTTTGGCCACGATGCGGAAGGTCTTTCCGTTGCCCACATTGACCTTAGCTTCGTCGAGAATGGGGCTACCGAAGATGAAACTGCCGCCTGCCGGGTCAACTGGATACAAACCCATGGCCGACATAACGTACCAAGCCGACATCTGACCCACGTCTTCATTGCCGCTCAAACCGTCGAACCGGTCGGTGTACATCTCGTCCATCGTACGGCGCAACAACTTGGCTGCCTTCCAAGGCTGGCCCACATAGTTATACATATATATAATATGGTGGCTCGGTTCGTTGCCATGCGCATACTGACCGATGAGTCCTGAAATATCGGGCGACGCGTCTTCGCCCAAGTCTCCTTCGACAACGAAGAGCGAATCGAGCTTAGTCACGAAACTATTTTCGTTGGGGAAGAGTTTCACCAAGCCACGAACGTCGTGCGGTACGAGCCAAGTGTACTGCCAGGCATTTCCTTCGGTATAATCATCCTGTCGGTGTACGGCATGGAAAGGATTGAAAGGCACACGGAATTTGCCGTCCGAACTCAGACCACGCATAAACTGTGTTTCGGTATCGAAGAGCTTTTTATACGACTGACTGCGCTTCAGGAAGTAGGCATAGTCGCCTTTCTTGCCCAGCAACTTGGCCACCTTGGCGATGGCGGCGTCGGCAATGGCGTATTCCAGCGTCTTGGCCACGGTCTCAGAAGTAGGATCTTCGTTGTAAGCCACGTAGCCATTCTTCTTCAACGAGTTCATACCACGCTCATCGAGCATAGCCGACTGCTTCATGGCTTCGAACGCTGCCTCACGGTCTTTCACATATCCCTTCAGCACAAGGTCGCCCAGCACAATGACTCCCGGGTTTCCTATCATGCAATCGGTCTCATTTCCCATCAGATGCCATACGGGAAGCTTGCCCTGTTGACGATAAATATTGATGAAAGTAGTGGCAATATCGGGCAGAATATCGCGATGAATGAGCGACATAAGCGGCTGTGCGGTACGATAAGTGTCCCACAACGAGAAAGTGGTATAGTTCGTAAAGTCACCCTTATACACCTTACCGTCGGCTCCACGATACTCGTCGTTGACGTCGTTGAATACCGACGGAGCGGTCATCGTGTGATAGAGTGCCGTGTAGAAAATGGTTTTCAAGCGCTTGTCCGTGGTCGATACCTCAATC
The DNA here is from genome assembly GCA_963547405.1 of uncultured Prevotella sp. Taxonomy (GTDB): domain Bacteria; phylum Bacteroidota; class Bacteroidia; order Bacteroidales; family Bacteroidaceae; genus Prevotella. The sequence continues at coordinate 1,157 of CAUURC010000097.1, read as the reverse complement.
TTACCCAAGGCATCGGCCCATGCCTGTTCGGCTTGCGCCACCACGCCGTTGAAGTTCCAGTCTTTGATTTCGGCCCGGAGGTTCTGCCGCGCGTTGTCTACGCTGACGGCCGACATGCCCACTCTCACCATCAATGGCTTGCCGTCGCTATTGTCGAACGAGAAAATAGCAACGCTGTCGTTGCTCTTCTTTTCCATCGTCACGGGTTTAGAGAACTCCGCTACGAAGAAAGTTCTTTGATCCTTAGCCCATCCTGTCGACATGCGATGGCCTGTAACGGTGGTAGTTCCCTCCTGATTATACTTACAATTGGTCATCTTATCCCAACCGATACCTTGATTCAGGTTGATGGCTACAAAGGCTTTCTTCATGTTGGCACCGAACGTATAGCGATGGAAACCCGCACGCTTGGTGGCCGTCAGCTCAACGAATACGTTGGGGCGTTGCAGTTTCACGGCATAATAGCCCGGTCGAACGGTCTCGGAGGCATGCGAAAACTTCAGTTCTTTCTGACATTTGCAAGCCATCGGCACAAGGGCCACGTCGCCCAAATCGCCGATTCCCGTACCACTAAGGTGCTGATGGCCGAAGCCCACGAGCAACGAGTCGCTGTAATGGTAGCCCGAACACCAGTCCCAACCCCGAGTTGTCTGTGTGGGGCCTAACTGCACGTAGCCGAAAGGTACGTTGGCACCCACGAATACATGACCATGGCCGCCCGACCCGATCATCGGATTGACATAACGCACTGCGTCACCGGCGGCCATACTGCCCATGGCCAGCGACGAAAATGTTACCGCGAATAAGAATGATTTAATCTTTTGAATCATCATAAGTTTAGGTTCTATTGATAATATCTTGATAATGATTATAAGAAATTCGCAAGTTTCACTCTGCCATGAACTTCCGAATATTCAGTAATATATGCAAAGATACGCATAAAATATAGATATTCCCTAAACGATAGCGCAAAAAAAGCAAGCGGAAAGGGATGAATCATGGGTTGCAGAGTTTATGTTTGAGAGAGAAAAAGGGATAAATCATGGGTTGCAGAGTTTCTATATGTGAGCGGAACGTGGTTGTTGAACCCCCAAACGCGGACCCCCCCCCCGGTGAAAAAAACCAAAAAAAAAAAAAAATAAAAATTAAAAAATGAC
>CAUURC010000096.1:0-7953 GCA_963547405.1 uncultured Prevotella sp. | reverse complement strand
ACCGCAAGGTGACGGGCGTATTCAGCGGCAGTTATGCCGTTAATCCGTTCACGGGCGATAACATTCCTATCTATATTGCCGAATATGTGCTGGCCGGTTACGGCACGGGAGCCATCATGGCGGTGCCTGCCCACGACAGCCGCGACTATGCTTTTGCCAAGCATTTCAACCTGCCCATCATCCCATTGATCAAGGGTGCCGACGTCAGCGAAGAGAGTTTCGACGCCAAGGAGGGCACGGTGATGAACTCGCCGAAGGCCGGTAGCGTGGCATTCGACGGCTTCAGCCTGAACGGACTGACCGTGAAAGAAGCCATTGCCACGACTAAGGAGTTCGTGAAGAGCCACGGATTGGGCCGCGTAAAGGTGAACTACCGCCTGCGCGACGCCATCTTCTCGCGTCAACGCTACTGGGGCGAGCCGTTCCCCGTATATTATAAGGATGGCATGCCGCAGATGATACCCGAGGAATGTCTGCCTTTAGAGTTGCCCGACATCGAAACCTACAAGCCCACCGAGGCGGGCGAACCGCCGTTGGGACGCGCTAAGCGATGGGCATGGGACGAGAAAAACCGGGAGGTGACGGAGACCTCGCGCGTTGATAACGTTTCTATTTTCCGATTGGAACTGAACACCATGCCGGGCTTCGCGGGCAGTTCGGCTTATTACCTGCGCTATATGGACGCCCGCAACACGACGGCCCTCGTGGGAAAAGCGGCCGACGACTACTGGCAAGACGTGGATCTCTACGTCGGTGGCACAGAGCATGCCACGGGACACCTTATTTATAGTCGCTTCTGGAACAAGTTCCTGTTCGATTGTGGCGTAAGTTGCAAGGAGGAACCCTATCGCAAACTCGTCAACCAAGGTATGATTCAGGGTCGCTCCAACTTTGTTTACCGTGTCAATAAGGCGGCCGAGGACGTGGCATCGTCGGCTTCTGTCTTTGTTTCTTTCGGACTGAAAGACCAATACGACACCACGCCGATTCATGTCGACGTGAATATCGTCGAAAACGATGTGCTCGACGTGGAGACGTTCAAGGCTTGGCGACCCGAATACAACGACGCCGAATTTATCTTGGAAGATGGCAAATACATCTGCGGATGGGCCGTTGAGAAGATGTCGAAGTCGATGTTCAACGTGGTTAATCCCGATATGATCGTCGAAAAGTATGGTGCCGACACGCTTCGCCTGTACGAAATGTTCCTCGGTCCGGTAGAAGCCAGCAAGCCTTGGGACACCAACGGCATCGATGGTTGCCATCGTTTCTTGCGCAAATTCTGGAATCTCTACTTCGACAACCGCACCGGTGAGAGCGTTATCAACGACGAAGAACCCGGTAAGGACAGCCTGAAGAGCCTGCATAAGCTCATCAAGAAGGTGACCGAAGACATTGAGAAATTCTCTTATAACACCGCAATTTCGGCCTTTATGATTGCCGTCAACGAACTGGGGCAGCAGAAATGCCACAGCCGCGTGCTACTTCGCGACCTTACTATCTTAATCGCGCCGTTCGCACCCCATATCGCTGAAGAGCTATGGCAGCAGTTGGGCGAGAGCGGAAGCGTATGCGATGCGGCTTGGCCCGCATGGAACGACGCCTATCTGACCGAAAACGAGGTGCAGCTGGCGGTCAGTTTCAACGGCAAGGCCCGCTATCAGAAGCTCTTCCCTGTTGACGCTTCCAAGGAGCTGATAGAGCAATCTGTACTCGAAGACGAGCGAAGTCTGAAGTATTTGGAAGGCAAGAGCATCGTCAAAGTAATCATCGTACCACGAAAAATCATTAATATTGTCATCAAATGATGCGTAAACAGCAAATCTGGAATGAGACCAAGGACTATCTGTTCATCACCATCGGTCTCCTTTTGTACACCATTTCGTTCACCGTTTTCCTCATGCCCTACCAGATTGTGGCCGGCGGCGTGACGGGATTGGCCGCCATTGTCTACTACGCCACGGGCTTCCGTATCGAAAACACCTACATTATTATCAACCTGGCGCTGCTTGTCGTCGCGTTGAAAGTGCTGGGATTCAAGTTCATGATGAAGACTATCTTCGCCATCTTCACGCTCTATTTCATGCTGATTGTGGCGCAAGACATCCTTCCTAAACAGCCCAACGGCCTGCCGATCAAGCTCTTAGGCGAGGGACAAGACTTCATGTCAATGGTCATCGGATGTGTTATCACGGGTATTGCCTTGGCTACGGTGTTCCTGAACAATGGTTCTACGGGTGGCACAGACATCATTGCGGCTTCTATCAACAAGTATCACAACATTTCATTAGGCACCGTTTTGATTGCCGTTGACTTCTGTATCATCGGCAGTTGTATGTTTATTCCGCAGTTCGGAACCTACATTGAGCGTGCCCATAAGGTGATGTTCGGTCTTTGTGTGATGACGCTTGAGAATTTCTCGCTCGACTATGTGATGAACGCACGGCGCGAATCGGTTCAGTTTATGATCTTTTCGCGCAAGTATATGGAGATTGCCGACGAAATCGGAACGCAGACCAACCACGGCGTTACCATACTCGATGGTCACGGATGGTACACGGGTCAGGAGGTGAAAGTGCTGTGTGTGCTGGCCAAAAAGAATGAGAGTACGGAGATATTCCGTTTGATTAAGATGATTGACCCTAACGCTTTCGTCAGTCAAAGTAGCGTCATCGGCGTATACGGTGAGGGCTTTGATGAAATGAAAGTGAAGATAAAGAAAAAGAAAGAGATTGAGCAGGCATGAAAATAGTATTTGCGACGAACAACAAACACAAGCTGGAAGAGATTCGGGAGATACTCGGTCACAACTTTGAAATCGTGTCGTTGAAAGACATCGGCTGCGATGTAGATATCCCCGAAACAGGCAACACGCTTGAAGAAAATGCCCGCCAGAAGGCCGAATACGTATTCAACCACTATGGTTTGGACTGCTTTGCCGACGACACGGGGCTGGAAGTGGAAGCCCTCGATGGCGCGCCGGGCGTGCATAGTGCCCGTTATGCCGAAGGAACCGACCACGACAGCCGGGCCAATATGGCCAAACTGCTGCGCGAAATGGAAGGAAAAACCAACCGCAAGGCCCGCTTCCGCACGGTTATCTCGCTCATCCGGCACGACGCCGACCATCCTCGGGGGCGCGAATATCAGTTTGAAGGCATTGTAGAAGGCCACATCAGCACCGCCCCACAAGGCACGGCGGGCTTCGGCTACGACCCTATCTTCGTGCCGGATGGCTACAACGAGAGCTTTGCGCAACTTGGCGAAGCCGTCAAAAACACCATCAGCCATCGTGCAAGAGCCGTAAAGAAATTGGTTGACGACTTGGTTTCAAGTAAACTTTAAATCATCCATTCGTCAACTTTGTTAACTCGTTTCATCGTTAACTTGAAATAATTTGAACCTTATTCGCCATTTTGTCAACTCATTAACCCACCAACTCATTATCGCTTTTCTGTTGCTGTCGCTTCACGGCATGGCACAGACCGGCACTTGGAGGGCTTATCCTGCCTACAACGACCTGCAACAGGTGGAGCAGGCGGGCAAGTTGCTCTACGTCAGGGCGTCGGGCGCGCTCTATTCCTACAACCGTAGCGACCAGCGTGTGCAGACTTTCGACAAGAGTCGCGGCCTCAGCGACTGCGACATCGCCCACATCAGCTACAACACGGCAGCCCGCAGGCTCGTCATTGTCTACACGAATCAGAACATAGACCTGCTCGACAACCAAGATAATGTTACGAATCTGAGTGCCTATCACACCGCCACCGTGACGGGCGACAAAACGGTTTACAGCCTTTACACGCACGGCGAATACACTTATTTCTGCACGGGCTTCGGCATTGTGAAGCTCAACGCACGCAAAGCGGAAATCAGCGAAACCTATAATCTCGGTTTCCGCGTCGACTATTGTTACATCGAGGGCAGCCGATTTTATGCTGCCAGCTCCACCAACGGACTTTATTCGGCCACGCTCACGGCCAATCTGCTCGACAAAACCAACTGGAAACGCACGGGCGAATACGCGCCAAGGCCCCAAAATATCGACCCGCAGCTCCTGAATGAGGTACAGAAACTGCGCCCCGGTGGCCCGCGCTACAACAAATTCCATCACTTGACTTGGGCCAACGGCCGACTTTATGCCACCGGTGGGGGCTTCAATTACCTCACCGACGACGGAACACCGGGCATGGTGCAGCAGATGGAGGGCGACAGCGAGGGCTGGTTGCTCTTCGATGAGCACGTAAAAGAGAAAAGCGGACTGAGCTTCGTGGCCTCGGAAGCAGTGACAGTCGACCCCACCGACACGGCTCGCGTGGCCGTAGGTGCCCGCAGCGGACTGTTCATTTTCGAGCACGGAATGCTTAAAAGCGCGTTCAACAGCACCAACAGCGAACTTTCTACGGGCGTAGCGCCTGACTATACCATCATATCGGGCCTCACCTTCGACAGTCGCGGAAGCCTGTGGCTGCTCAATAGCTATTCGCCCGACCGCAACATCATCGAGATTAAGCCCACGGGCGAATGGGTATCCCACTTCCAACAAGGCCTTATGGAAGGCAATCAGAGCTTCCTTTTCATGCGAAGTGCTTTATTCGACACGCGCGGCCGCCTCTGGTTCGTCAACTCCCACTGGGGACTTCCCGCCCTGATATGCTACGAACCGGCGACCGATAAGCTGAAAGTAATCCGTAATTTCGTCAACCAAGACGGCGCAACGCTCACCGTTACTCATGTGCGCGGCGTCACAGAAGACCGCGAGGGCAACCTCTGGATAAGCACCAACATCGGCCCGCTTGCGCTCGGAATAGAGGAAACGGGGAAAGAAAGTCCCGTGTTCACGCAGGTAAAGGTGCCCCGCAACGACGGTTCCAACCTGGCCGACTACCTCTTGAGCGGCGTCGACATCACCTGCATGGCCATCGACGGCGCCAACCGCAAGTGGATGGGCACCAACGGCAGCGGCGTTTATCTCATCGGATCGGACAATATTCAGGAAGTGCGGCATTTCACTCGCGCCAACAGTCCCCTGCTTTCCGACAATGTGGAGAGCTTAGCCATCGACGGAAAGACCGGTCGCCTCTTTATCGCTACCGACAAAGGCCTCTGCTCTTACGTGACCGACGCCACCGATCCTGCCGACGAAATGCTTTCCGACAACGTATATGCTTACCCCAATCCCGTGCGCCCCGACTACACCGGGCCTATTACCATCACCGGATTGAGCTACGATGCCGACGTGAAGATCGTCACCGTTGACGGAACGCTTGTTCATCAGGGCCGAAGTTTAGGCGGCAGCTACACATGGGATGGCCGCGACCGGCAGGGCCGACGTGTAGCCGGCGGTGTATATAGTGTGCTCACGGCCACCAATGACGGCCGAAAAGGAACGGTATGCAAAATCGCTATCGTCAGATAACATGGGGCATCGCGGCCCTTTTTACGATGGTTCAGCTCCTGCTGCTGGCCCATTATGGCTACACGCCTTATCCCGATGCCGAAGGTTATCTGCTGCTGGCTCGCCAGAGTTTGGAACAAGGCAGCCTTTATCCCACACTGCAACAGATTAATCACGAGCCGTTCATCTGGAACAGCGGAGCCATCAACTTGGTGGCCCTCAGCCTGTGGCTCACCCATTCCATCACTCCCTTACTCGTTTTCTACGCTCTGCTCAAAGGCGCGACGGCTTGGCTCACGGCCGCTGTTGCCCGTCGGCTCTTCGGTCGGCGCACAGCCCTTCTCGCCCTTGCTCTCTACGTAGCCTATCCCGCCAACTACGGCGAGTGCACTTCCGTATTGAGCGAAATCCCTTTCGTATTCCTCGCCTTGCTCGCCTTGCATCAGGCCCTGCACGGTCGGTCGCTGACGGCAGGCATATTGCTGGCCGTGGCCCAATGGATTCGGCCCTTCGCCCTCGTCTTTCTGCTGGCTTGGGCCGTGTACGCGTGGACACGCCGCCGCCGTCGCGCCATTCTCTCCATGGCTTTGGGCTATCTCGTCACCTTATTGCTCATTGGTGGTAGCTGCCGAATGCGCACGGGCCACTTCATTTGTCAGGCCCAAACGGGCTGGATGGCACTGCTGCAATACTCCCTTGACCATTCGCCGGAACCTGATTACAGCCTCATCCAAACGCCCGACGACCTGAACGCGCCGCAGCGCAACGACCTTTGGCGGCGTAACACGTTGCAATGGATGGCCGAACATCCGATCGGATACTTGGCCCAAATGCCTCGCAAACTAATCGAAACCTATATTTCCGACAACGTAAACTTCTGCGCCTTTCTGCCCGATAAGGCCACATCGCCCTATCTCTATGAGCCGTTGAGCATGCGATCGCTGTGGCGCGACCTGCCCCATCCCACCCCCGTGCAAGCCTTGGCGCTTTTCAATCTATGTATTTACGCCGCCCTGCTTCTCCTTTTTCTTGTGGCCGTAGCGCAACGCCGCCGCCGTCTGCTCTTGCCCGCTGCCATTGTGTTGTTCGGCACGCTCATGCTCTTGGTCGCCGGCCATGGCGAAGCCCGCTTCCACATCCCCTTCATGCCTTTCATCATCATGGGTGCGGCCTGTTGCAGAAGGCCTTCATCATCAACCCCGAGTCATCACTGCGCTGACAGTATGGCTCGGGGTTGATGTTTTAAGCAAGCATCGGCAACAGAATGGTGGCCCGTTTATCACTGTGCCGATGCCCGTTAAACCTATTGAAGTCTTTATTTCTTCACGATCTTGCGTGTTGTTCCGTCGCTCATCTTCACAATGTTCACGCCGGGTTGTATCTCTTTCAGTCGACGACCATCAATAGAATAAATAGCCTTAATGGTGGCGGCATGGCTGGTTTGCGCGATCCCCGCAGAGCCTTTCTTCGTGAAATAGCCCGTATTGGGGTTAGCCATCGCTACGTCTGTCTTGCTTTCATCGTAAGAGGCCGCGCCCTTGAGTTTCGGGCAAGCGACAAACATATCTTTTGAATTGCCACATGTCCATGTGTCGTTGCAGTAGATGGTAGTCAGGGCGAAGCATCCGTGGAACATTAATTGCATATCGGTTACCTTCTTCGTGTCGAACTTCGTTACGTCGAGTTGGGTCAGCAAGGAGCAGCTGTTGAACATGGAGCTCATATCGGTTACGTTCTTCGTGTCGAACTTCGTTACGTCAAGTTGGGTTAAGGCGGAGCAACCGAAGAACATGTGGCTCATCTTGGTTACGTTCTTCGTATCAAACTTCGTTACGTCGAGTTGGGTCAAGGCGGAGCAGCTGTAGAACATCTCGTTCATATCGGTTACCTTCTTCGTGTCGAACTTCGTTACGTCGAGCTGGGTCAGGCCGGAGCAGCTGTTGAACATATTGCGCATATTGGTTACGTTCTTCGTGTCGAACTTCGTTACGTCGAGTTGGGTCAGGGCGGGGCAATTGAAGAACATGTAGCTCATATCGGTTACCTTCTTCGTGTCGAACTTCGTTACGTCGAGCTGGGACAGGGCTTCGCAGCCGGAGAACATATTGCGCATATCGGTTACGTTCTTCGTGTCGAACTTCGTTACGTCGAGTTGGGTCAGGGCTTTACAGTCAGAGAACATGGAGCTCATCTTGGTTACGTTCTTCGTGTCGAACTTCGTTACGTCGAGTTGGGTTAAGGCGGAGCAGCCGGCGAACATGCCGCTCATATCGGTTACGTTCTTCGTGTCGAACTTCGTTACGTCGAGTTGGGTCAGCACGGAGCAGTAGTGGAACATTAATTGCATCTCGGTTACGTTCTTCGTGTCGAACTTCGTTACGTCGAGTTGGGTCAGGGCGGAGCAGCGGTTGAACATGGAGCTCATCTTGGTTACGTTCTTCGTGTCGAACTTCGTTACGTCGAGCTGGGTCAGGGCTTTACAGTCGGCGAACATGGCGCTCATCTCGGTTACGTTCTTCGTGTCGAACTTCGTTACGTCGAGTTGGGTCAGGGCG
>CAUURC010000095.1:0-8049 GCA_963547405.1 uncultured Prevotella sp. | reverse complement strand
AATCAAAAGCTTTGTTTTCGTGTTTTTGAGTCAAAGTAATAGAAATTTCAGAGTGTACGTCTTGTTTTTCAAAAGCAGCCCTTTTACACGCTAAAAGCATAACTATTACAAGGTAAAAGCATAGCTTTTAGCGTGTAAAAGGGCTGCTTTTAGAAACGAATAAAGGCCAAAAAAGGAGTAATTGATAACTAAAAACAAAAAAAAGTGGCGACTATACGGTCTCCACTTTATCGAAAAAGTAATGAAATAATGATCAGATCAGTCCCATTTGTTTTGCTTTCTGCATTAACAACGTCATCAACGGTTCACGTTCGTTAGCAACCTTATTGTCGAGTACTGCGTCTTTCAGCGTTTGTTTCAATGTTCCCACTTCGCGAGATGGCCCCAAATGGAACATTTCCATAATCTCATTGCCGTCGATAACGGGTTGTAACAGCCGCTTATAGTCCCGTTCGGCCAAGTCGGAAATCTTCTCTCTGACAAGCTTAAAGTTGTTAAGAAACTGCTGTTTGCGCTGGCTGTTCTTGCTCGTAACGTCAGCTTCGCACAGCATCATGAGATCTGCGATGTCGTCGTTGGCGTCATTAACCAAGCGGCGCACGGCACTATCGGTCACCTCTTCGTCGGCAATGGCGATGGGACGCATGTGAAGTTCAACCAGTTTCTGTACGTATTTCATCTTCGAATCCAAGGGAAGCGTCAGCCGACGGAAGATAACGGGCACCATTTTGCCCCCAATCAAGTTGTGATTGTGGAACGTCCAGCCCTGAATGTTGTCCCAACGCTTGCTCTTAGGCTTGCCCACATCGTGGAGTAGGGCTGCCCAGCGCAACCAAAGCTTGTGTTCGCCGAGGTCTTTTCCGAGTGCTTCATACTGCCTTTGGGCCAAACAAAGGTTTTCCAGCACTTCCAAGGTGTGGTAGTAGTTGTTCTTGTGGGCACGGCCGTTGCGTGTTTCTACCACATCGAGCGCCACTAGCTCGGGCAAAACGAGGTCGAGCAAGCCGCTTTCGCGCAGATAATAAAAGCCTTTACTGGGATGATTAGAGAGGATTATTTTGTTCAGTTCCTCCTGAATACGCTCTCCGCTGATAATCTTTAGGCGATAAGCATTGCGCTTAAGCGCCTCAAAAGTTTCGTCTTCGATATAGAATCCGAGTTGAGTAGCAAAACGAACACAACGCAACATGCGCAGAGGGTCGTCGCTGAACGTAATATCGGGGTCGAGCGGAGTGCGGATAATGCCATCCTCCATGTCGTAGATTCCGTCGAAAGGATCAATCAATTCGCCGAAACGATCGGCATTAAGACACACGGCTAAGGCGTTGATGGTGAAGTCGCGGCGGTTCTGATCATCCTCCAGCGTGCCGTCTTCGACAATCGGTTTGCGCGAATCGTGGCTGTAACTTTCCTTTCGTGCGCCGACAAATTCCACTTCCATATCCTTGTATTTTACCTGAGCGGTACCGAAATTGCGGAACACTGAGAGGTGGGCACGCTTGCCCAAGAGTTTCTTTAGTTCGTCTGCTACACGGATACCACTGCCCACTACAACGACGTCTATGTCGTTAGAGGGCCGCTCAAGGAACAGATCGCGAACGTAACCGCCTACAACATAGCATTCAAGATGCAACCAATCGGCTGCTTCTGATATTTTATGAAATATGTCTTTATTGAGTAATTGTGCCAAATCGGCATTGGAAAGATTTCGCATTATTCTGAAAATTATCTGCGCAAAGGTATAAAAAAAACGATACATATTACAGAGATTAACACAGATTATCAATTATTTGGGCGGGTCGCGGGAGGCATATTCCGTTATTTTTATATCTTTGCAAGAATGAAGTTGAAAGTCTTTTTTTTATGGGGAGGGCTACTCTTATTATCGTGTCAGCCTTCTGATGATCAGCAAGCTCAAGAAAGATTGCGGAAGATAGAGCAACTCTATGCCGCGGGCAAGTATCAACCGGCTCTTGATTCCATACAGAAATTGAGGGCAGACTACCCCAAGGCCATTGAGGTTCGCAAGAGAGCACTCCGTCTTTGGCAAGAAGCCTCGCTCAAACTGACCCAGCTCGACGTCGGTAAGACGGACTCACTGCTGCAGGCTACCATTGCTTCGATACCGCGAGAGACCGATCGCTACAGGCGTAATATGCTGGGCGTGAAGCGCGATTCGCTGCAAGCACGCTATGAAGCGTTGTGCGGTACGGTAAGGATCATTCGTTTTAAAATGAAAGAAAAGTAAAATTTGGCCATTTCATAGAATATCAGTAAATTTGCAGTCAACAAGTTTTTTGAAACAATGAGCATTCAAAATACGGAAGAACAGTTTAAAGCCGTCATGACCGAATGTCGTGAGCTTTTCCGCAAAAAGCTACACGATTATGGGGCGTCATGGCGCATTTTACGCCCCGCATCCCTGACTGATCAACTCTATATTAAAGCCAAACGCATCCGTTCGCTTGAAATTAAGCAGGAATCGCTGGTCGGTGAGGGCATCAGACCGGAATTCATCGCCCTCATCAACTATGGTATCGTGGGTCTGATTCAATTAGAGAAAGGCTTCGTGGATACGGTAGACATCGACTCCGAAGAAGCTTTGCGCCTTTATGACTGCCACGCGCAGGAAGCATTGAAGCTCATGTTGAAGAAGAATCACGACTATGACGAGGCATGGCGTTCGATGAGAGTGAGCAGCTATACCGACTTTATACTCACCAAACTGCAAAGAGTCAAGGAAATAGAAGATATCCATGGCCAGACATTTGTCAGCGAAGGAATCGACGCCAACTACATGGATATTATCAATTACGCCGTATTCGGCGCAATCAAACTAAATGAATAGACTGAAGACCATCATCGTCAATGTCAGCAGATTAATTCTGGCGCTCACCTTTATATTCTCGGGCTATATTAAAGCAATTGATCCGCTGGGCACCCAATACAAGATTCAAGACTATCTGGGGGCACTTAGAATGCGCGAATGGGTAGCCGACTGGATTACATTGGCTGCTTCTATCTCATTATCTGGACTCGAATTTTGCCTCGGAATCTTCATTCTTTTTGCTATTCGCCGTCGTCTTACAAGCAAACTTATCATGGTTTTCATGACCTTGATGACGCTTGTGACACTTTGGGTGGCCATCGCGAATCCGGTGAAAGATTGCGGATGCTTCGGCGACGCGATTGTATTGACAAACACGGAAACACTGCTCAAGAATATATTGCTGCTCGGTTGTGCGGTCATTGTGATGATTTGGCCGCTGCGCATGGTGCGTTTCATCAGCCGAAACAACCAATGGATTGTGATCAACTATACCATTCTGTTCATCTTGGCCAGCAGTGTCTATAGCCTCTACTTCCTTCCGCAGTTCGATTTCAGGCCCTATCATGTGGGCGCAAGCATACGGGAAGGCATGCGAATTCCGGCTGGAGCCAAACCACCGAAATACGAAACGACATTCATTCTGCGGAAAGACGGCGTCAAAAAGGAGTTTACGCTGAACAATTATCCGGATTCTACCTGGGAGTTTGTAGATAGTAAGACCGTTCAGACCGAAGCGGGATACGTGCCGCCGATACATGATTTCTCGATAGAATACGACGGCGAAATGCTGACGGATTCAGTATTGAACGACAAAGGCTATACGTTCCTGTTCATTTCACCCCATATCGAGTATGCCGATGACAGCAATTTCGGCGACATCAATCATCTTTATGATTATGCGAAGGCCCAAAAGATAGCATTCTACTGCCTTACGGCCAGCACCGAAGACAAGATTCGGACTTGGAGGGAATGCACGGGCGCCCAATATCCCTTTGCAACGACTGACGAAACGACACTGAAGACGATGATTCGCAGCAATCCCGGACTCATATTGCTTAAAGACGGCCGAGTGATTCGCAAATGGAGCCACAACAATCTGCCGCAACTGAAAGCGGATAGTAAACCTTTGGCGCAACAGAAAGAAGGGCGACAGCCCACCAGATCGCTATTCGGAAGAATCCTACAGGTTATACTTATCTTCGTGTTGCCCCTCTTTCTGCTCACATTGGCAGACCGCACGTGGGCTTGGACCAGATATGTCAAATTCAAAAAGAGAAAATAATAGTTATATCTTAACGTTTAATTTAATAAACAAAAACAATGAGAAAGAAAATTGTAGCAGGTAACTGGAAAATGAACATGAACCTGCAAGACGGTATTGCGTTGGCAAACGAGATTAATGAAGCAATGAAAGCTGACAAGCCTAACTGCGAAGTTGTAGTCTGCACTCCTTTCATTCACCTTGCAAAGGTTGCTGATGTGCTGGATCAGAATGTCGTTGCCCTCGGTGCGGAGAACTGCGCTGACAAGGCCAGCGGAGCCTACACGGGTGAAGTTTCTGCCGAAATGGTGAAGAGCACAGGTGCTCAGTACGTTATTCTTGGCCACTCAGAGCGTCGTGAGTATTACGCAGAGACAGCTGAAGTCTTGAAAGAAAAGGTTCAGATGGCACTGGCTAACGGTTTGAAGATTATCTTCTGCTGTGGCGAAACCCTCGAAGAGCGTGAGGCAAATCGTCAGAATGAGGTTGTTAAGGCCGAACTCGATGGTAGCGTATTCAACTTGACTGCTGAAGAATGGAAGAACATCGTTCTCGCTTATGAGCCAATCTGGGCCATCGGTACAGGCAAAACCGCTACTTCTGACCAGGCAGAAGAAATGTTGGCTTACATCCGTTCGATCGTTGCAGAGAAGTATGGACAGGCTGTTGCTGACGAAACTTCTATCCTCTATGGTGGTAGCTGCAAGGCTTCTAACGCTCCCGAGCTCTTCTCTAAGCCCAATATTGATGGTGGTTTGATCGGTGGTGCTTCTTTGAAGTGTGCTGATTTCAAGGGTATTATCGACGCTTGGAAAAAGTAATCGTAAGTAAATAGATCTGTATAGGGTGGGTAGACACAACGTTATAAAGGGTGTACTGCCCACCCCATACATTACTTAATTTGTGCAACTATGCAATTTTTCGTCACATTATTCTTCATGCTGATCTGCGGAATGGCCACAACCCAGGCGCAGACTTTTACCGAGCACATTCAAAAGAAACAAAATGGGCAAGGAAGCGTGACGATTCATCAAAGTAAACAAATAGAAGACTTAGTAAACGGTACGACTTCCGGTACTAAGCAAACGACATCGCAGGCTAAAGATAAGTCTGCTACAACGTCGCATGCTGCCCAAAACGACAGCATAAAGAAAACGCCGAAACCAGACAGAAAGAGCGTGGAGCCCGACAGTATCAAAAAAGAGACTGTGCGAGAAAGCAAGCCCGATTCTGCTAAAACTGAACGCAACGAGGCTCAAAAGAAAGAAAACGAACGGAGCGAGACCACTAAACGAACGGAATCGACTGAGCAAAAGGGTCTGGAAGAGGCCGGAATGGAAATTCCGACGGTAGACATGCGCAAGAAGATTATGCGCAGAAGTTACAAGGTAACAGGCTATCGCGTGCAGGCATACGCCGGTGGCAACTCAAGAGAAGACAGAATAAAAGCCGAGAAAATCGGCTCAGAGATAAAGATGAAATTCCCCGATCAGCCGATTTATGTTCACTTTTACTCTCCCCGATGGATATGTAGAGTGGGCAATTACAGGTCATTTGAAGAAGCCAATCGCATGCTTCAAGATCTTAAAACCATGGGTTATGGACAGGCATGTATCGTGAGAGGGAAAATCACCGTGCAATATTAAAGCATAAAAAAGACCTTCCTGCCTTGGAAGTGGTGTACGAATGACCATCAACATAGGGTAGGAAGCGTTAAAAAACAATTCTATCGACATGAATCCTGAAACAGAATACAGAGAAGGCCTCGAACAATTAGCCGCTCACTATGAGTCGGTTCTCAAACTACTGGGCGAAGATCCAGAGCGCGACGGACTGCAAAAGACACCTATGCGAGTGGCTAAAGCCATGCAGGTGTTGACCCGTGGCTATGCACAAGACCCACACAAAGTGTTGACCGATGCCCTGTTTGAAGAAAAATACAACCAAATGGTTATCGTAAAGGACATCGACTTCTTCTCAATGTGCGAACATCACATGTTGCCTTTCTACGGCAAGGTGCACGTAGCCTACATTCCGAATGGTTATATCACCGGTTTGAGCAAGATAGCACGGGTTGTTGACATCTTCTGTCATCGTCTACAGGTGCAGGAAAGACTGACACAACAGATTAAAGACTGCATTCAGGAGACGCTGAAACCCATGGGAGTGATGGTCGTTGTGGAGGCCAAGCACATGTGTATGCAAATGCGTGGCGTGGAAAAACAGAACTCCATCACCACGACAAGTGACTTCAGCGGTGCCTTTAATCAAGCCAAGACGCGCGAAGAGTTTATGAATTTGTTGCGGGGAGAGTCAAAAAGAATCTGATTAGAAGCTCTTCTGGCTTATATTTATACGATAATAACATTTTTTTAAATCATATACAACAATGAAAAAAATCAATTATTTATTCTTACTGACAATCTGTTTCATGACGATTACATCATTGAGTTCGTGTCTCGGTGACAACGATGACGATCAGAAAAAGAACTATTTATATCTGACCCATGCTCAACGGATGCAGATGTTGAATGCTGCGACAGGTAATTATAGGGGTTGGATGTACTACTTTGATGCAAACACGCAGAAGAAAGATTCTGTTGCACTGACTTGGCAGATATCCGGTCAAGACTCAACGCTGACCATCGCCTCGTTACCACTGAAGCAATTTGCCAACTTTACCGATAATAACACGGCTAAAGACGTGCTCAACAACGCGCCTGGACAGCCGTTGACCGCAACGTTTCATGCACCTTATGTGATTCGACAGAACGAATGGAATGCCCAATTTTATCAATATTCAGTGTTACCAAATGGCTTAAAAATCAGCTTCATTTCTGCGGATAACAAGAAATGTGAGTTGTCTTTCAACCAAACGCATCAAGCTCCCAACGCTCTTTACTATCCCCTTATGCAGTATTATAAAGGCCAAAACCTTTTCTATCTGCTTGTTAAGGAACTGAAGGTTGAAGAGGCGACATACGCTATCAATAACGCATTCATTGTAAGAACAGGTATGTAATAAAATGTAATTAGTGATATGAAATTTATCTCATGGAACGTAAACGGTCTGCGTGCGGCCGTAGGGAAAGAGTTTGAAAAGTCTTTTCAGGAGCTGAACGCGGACTTCTTCTGCCTTCAAGAAACAAAAATGCAGGCCGGACAATTAGACCTACGCTTCGAAGGGTACGAAAGTTACTGGAATTATGCTGATAAGAAAGGCTATAGCGGCACAGCTATCTACACGCGCCATCAACCTATAAGCGTGAAATATGGTATCGGAATCGACGAGCATGACCACGAAGGACGTGTCATAACCTTAGAATATAGCAACTTCTTTCTCATCACGGTCTATACGCCCAACTCACAAGACGAGCTTAGAAGATTAGCTTACCGCATGAAATGGGAAGAAGATTTCCAAGCTTATCTGCACTCACTCGACCGGATAAAGCCTGTTATCGTGTGTGGAGATATGAATGTTGCACATGAGGAAATAGACCTCAAGAACCCCAAAACGAACCGTCGCAATGCGGGATTCACGGACGAAGAACGTGAGAAAATGACGCAGTTGCTCAACAATGGTTTCACCGATACATTTAGAAAGCTGCATCCGGAAGAAGTTACTTATAGCTGGTGGAGCTATCGTTTTCGTGCAAGAGAGAAGAATACAGGCTGGCGCATCGACTATTTCCTTATCTCCGACCGCCTCCAGAAGCATCTGCAGCAAGCAAGTATTCACACCGATATCTACGGCAGCGACCATTGTCCGGTAGAATTGGTACTCGAAGATATCTGAATATAACCTTTATAAATTCATTGTTTTGCGGCTGAAGTTTAGCCACAACGCAAAAAAGAAAGGCCCGTTTCTCACGAAGCAGGCCTTTTTAATAATGTTTCTTTAAATAGAGACTTTTGTAAATTTATCTTATAAGAGAGATTTCAATTCTTTAATCGAACT
>CAUURC010000094.1:0-8438 GCA_963547405.1 uncultured Prevotella sp. | reverse complement strand
AAGAGTTGGAGTCGCTTCTAACTCTCAATTTCCGATTGGTTAATTCCAAAACCATTTCTTTGTGACTATAAATACAGAAACATTAAGAATAAGCAGAATTTATAGGCCATAAATCAAAAAGAGCATGTTTGCTTATTATGATTTAGCCTACTTTTGTAGTACGAACATTAATATTTTTAGCTAAACCATCAAGGGAAGGCAATCATTTAAAAATTAGTTTTTTAACTTTTGACCGTGAATTTACTTTAAAAACAGAATGAAAGATGAAAACCAAAATTCATTATTTTACTGGTGGACTTTCTGATTCTTATTGGAGCCGACCATCCTTTAGACTCTCAGGACTCATTTTATTATTGGGTTCGAGTTTGTTGGTGCCTATAACAGTAGGTGCTACAAAGAGCAGTATGCCAATGGCAGTAGAACAACAGACGAAGAAGATTACAGGTACCGTTACCGACAACAGCGGAGAGCCAATCATTGGTGCCACTGTTGCAGTCAAAGGTACCAAGAATGCCACTGTAACTGACGTTGATGGACATTTTACTCTTTCCGGAGTAACTAACAATGCAGTACTTCGTATTTCCTATATCGGATATAGCGACCAAGAGATTGGCATCGGCAAACAAAGTACTATAAGCATTGTGCTATCGCAAGACACCAAGGCACTGGACGAAGTAGTGGTAGTAGCTTATGGTGCACAAAAGAAGACGACGCTTACAGGTGCTGTTGCCGCTATCGGAACACGAGAATTGAAGCAGAGCCCCGCTGCCAATCTAGCCGTGACGCTAACCGGTCGTCTTCCGGGTTTGATTGCCATCCAACGTAGCGGTGAGCCCGGTCGCGATGTAACCAATCTTTACATGCGTGGTCGCGGAACCATCAATGGGCAAAACCCTCTGATTTTGGTCGATGGTGTGGAGCGTGATATTACCTCGCTCGACCCCAATGAAGTAGACAATGTATCTATCTTGAAAGATGCTTCTTCTACAGCTCTCTTCGGTGTGCGTGGTGCTAACGGCGTTATCCTCGTCACCACCAAACGCGGTACGAGCGAAATTCCCGACATTAGTCTTACCGCAGAAACAGGTTGGCAGACGTTCACCCGTTGGCCGTCGCAAATCGACTCTTACGACTGGGCACTTCTGAAGAATCAGGCTTGGCACAATGACCATCCTAATCCCGGAGTGACCGACGCACCTCCCTATTCCGCCTATGCATTGGAACGTTATCGTCTTGGTGACCAGCCGAACATTTATAGTAATCATCACTGGGTAGACGAATTAACTAACAAGTGGGTGCCTCAGACACGCTACAATCTCACGCTGAATGGTAAAGGGGCTAATGTCAATTACTTTGTAAACGTGGGATACCTGCATCAGGGTGGTCAATTTAAACTGGACAAATCAGAGAAGCCCAGCTATGATGCCAAAAAGTTTATGGACCGATACAACTTCCGTGCGAATCTCGACGTAGCCCTCAATGCCCGCAAGACATTGAAAGCATTCCTGAATGCAGCTGGTACGTTTGAAACGGTCAACGGTCCTAACGAGGAAACACTGACTCTTTTGACAAACCTGTTGGGTAAGTGGCCAAACATTCAAGCAGGACCTACCACGCCCGATGGCCAAGTGCTTCTCGGAGGTAGCTCTTATCAGTACAGTCCATGGGCACAAATTAACCGTTCCGGTTACAGAAAAGAGACACGCAGTTCTGTAAATGCTACTTTCGGTATGTCTTACGACCTTGGTTTCCTCTTGAAAGGACTATCTACCAAGCTTACAGCTTCGTACGACACCCAGTCTATCAATTATCTCGTTGGTAAGAAAGGATACCAGTACTGGGAGTCTGTGGTTGATCCGAACCGAAAAAATCCTGACGGTAGCGATTACATAGAATATCACCGTATTCGTACCGACTACGACAACACCCCTCTTTCTACCAGCAAGTCGGCTACATTTGCTTCTTTCTACGACTTACAATGGCAGATTAACTTCAATCGAACTTTCAACGAGAAGCATACTGTAACAGCTTTGTTACTGGCTCAGAAACAGTCACAAATTAAGGCTTCGGATGTATTACCATTCAATGTGCAAGGTTTGGCAACACGTTTAACCTATGCTTACGACGACAAGTATATAGCAGAGTTCAATGCCGGCTACAATGGTTCGGAACAGTTTGCGCCGAAAAACAGATATGGCTTCTTTCCATCTGCTTCTGCTGCATGGAACATTTCGCGTGAGAAGTTCTTCGAAAAGTGGACTAATGTGGTTGACAAGATGAAGCTACGCGTATCTTATGGTCTTGTTGGTAATGACAAAATTGGCAATACGCGATTCCTCTATCTCGACAATGTAGCAAGAAGTTATGGTGGCTATTCACCCTCTTTGTCAAACAACAATACTATTCAAGAGCTGTTCTTTGGTAACCCGAACCTAAAATGGGAGACCGCAAAAAAACTGAACGTAGGTTTCGAACTGGGTCTCTGGAAGTACTTCAACCTCTCGTTCGATATATTCTCAGAGCGTCGTGACAATATTCTGATTACAAAGAACTCCACTCCATCAATTATTGGTGTGGCACGGTCTACAATTGCTCCTTTCAACCTCGGGCGCGTAAAGAATCGTGGCTATGAATTGGAAATGTCATTTAATAAAACCATCACCAAAGATTTGCTCATAATGGCCAAAGCAAACCTCAACTACAACGACAACGAGGTGGTATATATGGATGAGCTGAAATTTGATGAAACTTATGCATATCCTTACCATCAGACAGGTTATAGCATTGGCCAACAATGGGGTATGATAGCAGAAGGCTTCTTCAAAGACCAAGACGAGATCAACGCTTACGCAAAGTACGAAGGCCAACAACCACGCCCCGGCGACTTGAAGTATAAGGACGTCAATGGTGATAATATTATCAACCAAAAAGACTTGTCTCCTATCGGATATTCGGATGTACCTAAATACACTGCAGGTCTAGCACTTAGCATAACCTATAAGAACTTTGATATTTCGGCACTGTTCCAAGGTGCATTTAATGTATCGGGCGCAGTGGGTGCACCCGGCCCTTACGAGTGGTATGACTTCCGTGAATTCCACAAGAAAGCATGGACTGCTGAGCGCGCAGCTGCAGGAGAGGAAATTCTTTTCCCAGCCTTGGCCTTGGCACAGTCGCCCAGTGAAATATACAACAGCACCTTCTTTAACATGGATCGTTCGTACATCCGTCTGAAAAACCTAGAAATAGGATATACCTTGCCTAAGAATTGGTCAAGAGCCATCAATGCCAAGGTGGTTCGCTTCTATGTCAATGGCTACAACCTAGCGACATGGGACAAGATGAAATTTAAGGATTGGGATCCTGAGGTTATGGACAATAGTACTTACCCTCTACTTAAAGTATGGAATATCGGTTTAAACGTAACTTTCTAAAACTTATAATTATGAAATACAAGTCATTTAAAATATCTTTGGCCCTTGCAAGTGGCCTACTGCTTCTGAGCGGTTGTGGAGATGCATTAGATATTACGCCGGATGGACGTATGACCCAAACCGATGTATTCAACAATATAGATTACACCGAGTCGTACGTGAACTCAATGTATGAAGGCATCCGTAAATATGGCGTCAATTACCATTATTTTACATTCCTTGCAGCCTACGAGGATGACGGTACAGACAGTCAGGTACCTACCGATTCATGGCAACAGTTGCAATATTGGAACCAAGGTAGCTGTACCTCTTCCACCAATCGTCCTTTTAGTCAGGGGAAAACTGGATTGCGTTATACCGATATGGACTTTTGGGAAACAGCCTATGGGGGTATTCGAAAAACTAACATCTTTTTGGCAAATGCCAATGAGAAAAACGTACCAGAAGTTGCTAAGCTAGGACGGTATCGCGCAGAGGCAAAAGTGTTGCGTGCACACTACTACTTCGACTTGATGAAGAATTACGGCGGTGTACCACTCTTCGATACTGATATTACACTAAAACAAGACTTCACAGACGTGAAGCGTGCAACTTATCAGCAATGTACCGACTTTGTGGTAAAAGATTGCGATGATGCCATCGCCGAGCCCAATCTACCATTTCGCACAACAGAGGAGGGTGAGCGTGGCCGTATGACAAAAGCTATAGCCCACTTCATCAAAGCTTCAGTATTGCTCTTCAATGCCAGCCCCTTATGGAATCCAGAAGGTGACCAGGCCAAATGGGCTAGAGCGGCAAAAGCTTGCAAAGAGGCTGTAGACGCACTAGAGGCAAATGGCTACGAACTATTTCCCGACTACGAGACCTACTTTATTACCCGCCCCGACAAGGCACAGATGCCGGCTGATAAGGAGACGATTTTGGAGGCTATCGATTCTTGGGGGTATGGTAACCAAACCTATAGAGCATTCGGTGTCATTATGTTTCTGATGAACGAGATTCCGACTTTCCCATCAGAAAAGTGCGGATTGTGCCCATCGCAGGAATTGGTAGATACATACGAGATGGCAAATGGTGAAGTTCCTATTGAAGGCTATAAAGACGAACGCCATACGCAGCCTATCATCAATCCAGCAGCAGGCTATGACGACCAAAATCCGTACGTGAACCGCGACCCGCGCTTTTATGCATCGATTTGGTACAATGGAGCACACTTCGGTATGGTGAAAGATAAAGATGTGTACATTGAATCGTATGTAGGCGGTGCACATGGTATGGCCGGTATTAAACAACGAAGTCCGACAGGTTACTACTTGCGCAAATATGTCGATAAAACGATGCGTGTGACAGGTGCCAGCAAGACGCTATACCGCATCTATCGTTTTGGCGAACTTTATCTCTCATTAGCAGAGGCAGAGAATGAAGCGAATGGACCAACAGCAATAGCATACGCAGCAGTCAACAAGGTACGTCATCGCGCAGGCATGCCTGACCTACCAACAGGTTTGAGCAAAGAGGAGTTTCGTGAGCGTATCAGACGTGAACGCCGTGTAGAACTTGCTCTAGAAGAAAATAGATTCTACGATATACGTCGTTGGAAAATTCTTCCCGAAGTATCTAAATTTAAAACAGGTATGCGCTGGGTGAAAGATGACGCCGGCAACCTCAAGCAAACACGCGTAGTGGCTGTAGATTGTCAACCCACAGCAGATGAGAAGTATTATCTGCTTCCTATCCCTCTGGACGAAATTCTTCGTATGCCGAATGTGGAACAAAATCCTAAGTGGTAAATATAATAATTTCAACAAGTGTCTGTAGAGTCCTAAACTCTATGAACACAGTTGTTTAAAAATTGATGTATTATGAGAAAATTAACATTTATTTTAGGACTGGTACTATCAGTACTTACTGCATGTGGTAGTAGTGATCCGGAAGCCCCGAAACCTAAGCCTGATACTCCAAAGGAAGAGCCTAAAGGAGAGGAGGAATTACCACCTACCGTACGTGGCTTTATGGTAGGGTCACTGCAATACACTGACAAAAATACTATTGAAGCAGCAAAGTCATGGGGAGCCAACGTGATACGTCTACAACTCAACCCTGTAAATTATGCTGCAAAACAAGGGTCTACATATGACTTGCAGCTTAGCAGTTACATCAGCATGCTTAAGCAACGGCTCAGCGAAGCGAAAGCAGTCGGTATGAAAGTCATCATAGACTTACATGAAGCCCCCTGCTATATTAAAGGCAAAGTACCAACAGGCGATGATGCTGCCAAAATCGACTTTTGGAAAGACCCAGCGACAAGGACTGCTTTTGTCTCATTTTGGGATCGCGTGGCTAGAGAGCTGAAGGATTCTTACTATGACGATATCGTATGGGGATACGACCTTTTCAACGAACCCAGTGTAGGCTGGACACGTATTCCGCCGGAATGGAAGAGTATCGCCACAGAATGTGTCAATGCTATCCGCAAATACGATAAGGATGTTTGGATTGTCTATGAACCCATTGTAGAAATCAATGAATTCCCCAAAGTCACTCCATTGGATGATAAGCGTGTGGTTTACAGTATTCATTTCTACAGGCCTGGTGGATTCACCCATCAAGGTGTGCTTGATGGAATTCATGGTTCTAAGGATATGACGCGAGAAGAAGCTTTAGCAAAGCTCAATATCAAATATCCCGGCTATGCTCCCGATATTTATGCTGTTCCCATTAAATACAATTATTGCGATTTAGACAGCGTGAAAAGAGCCATGAAACCGTTTGACGATTTCATAGAAAAATATAAGGTTCCGGCTCTTATCGGTGAGTTTAGTGTTATCTGTTGGGCACCTGTCGAAAGTGCTGTAGCATGGCTACAAGACGTGATCAATATCTTTGAGCAGAAACACTACTCATGGTGCTATCATGCTTTCCGTGAATGGCAAGGCTGGAGTCTTGAACAACCGGAGGGCTTAGAGGCATTTTGGTTTTCTCGCGACCCGATACCGCCGGCATCTCCAACAGAGACGAAGCGTGCTCGTGTCATAAAGAATGCTTTACTGAAAAACAAGCAATAACTCATTAGTTGTCAAGTTAGAATATATATATTCGTTTTTGAACTTATATAGATGTTGGGTAAAGGTTAGATTAGATTGAGAGAATGTTTGTAACTCTTTTGTTCAAGACATAAGTTTTGCAAACATTCTTCTTTTATCTTGGCAATTCAACTCCGCTTAAACAGTCTATCCACAGAAATCCATCATAAAATACTATGAAAAACTATTACTCATTTAAAACAAAAAATATGAAAACAGTCTATACAACCATTATATCGCTCCTATTCCTGCCTGCTTCGATACTAGCTCAGCAGGCACCTAAACTCAATACAAACAATATTGATGAAGTGTTGAAAGCGATGACACTTAGAGAGAAGGCTATGCTGCTCGTAGGCAATGCAAATAATTTTGAGAGTTCTTCGGCAGTTGTCGGAGGCTCAGCAACATTAGTACCCGGAGCTGCAGGCAATACTACCGCCATACCACGACTCGGCATTCCCGAAACGATTCTGACCGATGGACCTGCCGGTGTCCGCATTGATGTAAACCGCCAAGGTTCACAAAAGAAATACTATGCTACAGGTTTTCCCGTAGGCTCCTGTCTCGCATCGACATGGAATACAGCACTGGTTAAACAAGTGGGGCAAGCCATCGGAGAAGAGACACGCGATTATCGCTGTGACGTCATTCTGGGTCCAGGTATGAATCTGCATCGCAACCCACTATGCGGGCGAAACTTTGAATATTTCAGCGAGGACCCTTTACTCACAGGAAAGATTGCCGCTGCGTATGTTCAAGGTGTTCAAGGCGTAGGAACAGGAGTCAGTATCAAACATTTTGCAGCCAATTCTCAGGAGACTAATCGTAGCAGAGTAGATGAGCGTGTGAGCCAGCGTGCATTACGCGAGCTTTATCTTCGTGGGTTTGAGATTGCCATACGCGAAAGTAATCCATGGACAGTGATGAGTGCTTACAATCGTATCAATGGTACATTTGCACAAGGTAATTATGATCTTTTAACCAAGATACTCAGACAAGATTGGGGCTTTAACGGTATCGTCATGACCGACTGGATAGGTCGCCGTGAGGGATTGTCTGTGGCATCGCAAGTACATGCCGGCAATGACCTGTTCGAACCCGGTGAGGTAGAACAAGTGAATGATGTTGAAGCTGCTGTAAAAGCCGGAAAGCTGGATATTAAAGATGTAGACAGAAATGTACGCCGCATGCTCGAATATGTCGTCAAGACTTCAAGCTTCCGCCGCTATGCAGCCACTAACGAACCAGATCTTGTAGCTCATGCTGCAATTACACGTCAAACAGCATCAGAAGGAATGGTCCTACTCAAGAATACAGCTTCTACACTACCCTTCCACAACGTAAAGACGGTAGCACTATATGGCGTAGGCTCTTACCATTTCTTATCGGGTGGTGTAGGTTCGGGATGTGTGCATACACCTTATATTATAGACTTGGTAACAGGGCTAAAAAATGCAGGCATTAGCAGTACAGCCAACCTAACAAGAATGTATCAGAAGTACATAGACTTTGCTAAGATTAAGCGAGAGGCAGATCGTGACCCTGCATGCTGGTTTGAGAAGCCAGAGATGGGCGATCAGAAACTGCCAGAGTTAGCAATATCCCAACGCCAAATAGAGGCAGAAGCAGATTCTTCAGATATTGCTATCATTACACTTACACGCCAAGCAGGAGAAGGAATAGATCGCAGTATTGAAAAAGAATTCAATATATCTCCCATTGAAAAAGATATGATAGAGCAGGTATGCGCAGACTACCATCGTATTGGCAAACGTGTGATAGTGGTCATCAATTCTGGTAGTGTCATTGAGACTGCAAGCTGGAATGCCCTTCCCGATGCTATTCTTGTGGCATGGCAACCCGGAGAGGAAGGAGGCAACTCAATAGCAGATATTCTCACTGGCAAAGTATGCCCATCGGG
>CAUURC010000093.1:0-9686 GCA_963547405.1 uncultured Prevotella sp. | reverse complement strand
AGTTGATGAATTACAGTATTCCCCTTGGCATAAGCCGCGAGAATATCGTTCTTCTTGGCACGCCCGTCCTGCAACGCCTTCTCTGTGTTAGTCAAATCATCCTTCTCCTCCTGCGTAACTTCCTCTGGCTTCTTCTTGTCCTGAGTCTGGCGAAGAGCTGCCAAACGAGCCTGCTGTCCCTTGATTTCACTCAAAACGGGCATCAACTGCTCTGCCGTTGCCTTGCCGGCGTCTTCGAGCACCTGCTTTACCAACTTATGATCACTATTGAGCACGATCATATAGCTGTCGGGCATTTGGGCATAGAAGTTCATACCAGGCTGGAAGTGGCTCATTTCCTTCATTCGACGCATATACTCGTTCTGCGTAATGACAACCGGTTGAGCCGTCTCGCCCAATGCTTCTACCTCCACGCCGAACTCCACTTTATCGAGTTTTGGCATTTGGCTGCGGAACACTTCTGACAAATTGTCACGCTCATCGTCGGTCAGATTGCTTACCTTGGCGTCTTCCTTCACGATGAGACGGTCGATAATATCAGAGTCTACGCGAGTGAAGCGGCTCTTCTCCAGCTTCTGTTCAAGCATGGATGTCATAGGCACATCGAGATCACCATCCATCAACAGAACGCTGTAACCCTTGTTACGTGCAGCCTCGATATAACTGTACTGGTCGTCCTTATTCGTGGCGTATAGATAAATCAGGTTACCATCCTTATCGGTCTGCTCACCTTCGATAAGCGACTTGTACTCCTCAAAGGTGAAATACTTGCCGTCTACACTCTTCAACAGCGTGAAGTCCTTGGCACGATCGTAGAAGTCGGACTGTGACAGCATACCATAGTTGATGAAGAGCTTCAGACTATCCCACTTCTCTTCGTACTGCTTGCGATCTTCCTTAAAGATACTTTGCAGACGGTCAGACACTTTCTTCGTGATATAAGTGCTGATTTTCTTCACGTTGGCATCGCTCTGCAGATAACTACGGCTAACGTTCAACGGAATATCGGGCGAATCGATAACACCATGAAGCAGTGTCAGGAACTCGGGCACGATACCTTCCACCTGATCGGTAACGAACACCTGATTGCAATAAAGCTGAATCTTGTTGCGCTGGAGTTCGATGTTGGAATGTACGCGTGGGAAATAGAGAATACCCGTCAGGTTGAACGGATAGTCCACATTCAGATGAATCCAGAACAACGGCTCGTCTTGCATGGGATAAAGTGTGCGGTAGAAGCTCTTGTAGTCTTCATCTTTCAACGTACTGGGAGCCTTCACCCACAGTGGTTCCACATTATTAATAATATTATCCTCGGCCGTTTCCACTTGCTTGCCGTCCTTCCACTCTGTCTTTTTGCCAAAAGCAACGGGTACAATGAGGAACTTGCAATACTTATTAAGCAGTTCTTCAATCTTGTTTTTCTCCAAAAACTCCGCACAATCATCCGAAATATGCAGAACGATGTCCGAGCCACGGTCGGATTTCTCTGTCTCATCAATCTCAAACGATGGACTTCCGTCGCAACTCCATTTCACAGCCTGACAGCCTTCCTTGTAGCTACGGGTGATGATTTCCACCTTATCAGACACCATGAAAGCCGAGTAGAAACCCAGTCCGAAATGACCGATGATGGCATTGGCGTTATCCTTGTATTTATCCAGAAAGTCGGTGACACCCGAGAAAGCAATCTGGTTGATGTACTTGTCTATCTCCTCGGCCGTCATACCAAGACCACGGTCGCTGATCGTCAGGGTCTTGTTTTCCTTATCCAAGCTGACGCGAATGGTCAAATCGCCCAGTTCGCCACTAAATTCACCACGTTCGGCCAATGTTTTCATCTTCTGTGTTGCGTCAACAGCATTCGACACCATCTCGCGCAGGAAGATTTCATGATCAGAATAGAGAAACTTTTTGATAACAGGGAAGATGTTCTCGGTCGTAACCCCAATATTTCCTTTTTGCATAATATTATATGTAAATTATTATTTTCTGCCTCAAAATATGCAAAGAGCGTGCCAAAGCAAATAACCCCATAAACAAATGGTCAAAGAAATTAGAAGTGGACAAGCAGAATTATTGAAGGAATGTATCCAACTTCAAGAAGCCTCCATCTCGCCTACAACACATAAACAAATATAGAACAGGTATTTATAAAACAACAAAAACTTGGCTACGTGCATACTGAATTTGTTTGACAAACAGCTCCAAATGGCTGCGTTATTTTGAAAAAAGTTTGTCTTGGTTCTGAAAAAGCTAAAATTTCGACACTTTGCCAAACATCTGATTATCAAGCACTTAATTATAAACGCATGTTTTTTATCACACAAAAATACTCCATTTGTGTCGTAATAGCGGGCTAATTGCAGTGCTTTTAGCATGCAAAAGTTACACTTTTAGTATGTAAAAGCAGCCCTTTTACATTGTCAAAGCATAGCTTTTGGCAGTCGACCTTCTGTTTTTCCTCATCCAAAAGGTTAACTTTAGAACTTTTAACACTTAGAAGGCGTCGTCCAGAAAGCCATTTTTTACACCAAAAAACTTGACAAAATACCCTTTCACGGACTACATTTCTCACCTTATTAATATAGATAAATCATAAGAAACAGCACCTATATCGAAAAATATTAGTAACTTCGCAGCCAAAAGAATATATTCTATTATAAAACTATGAACATATTAGAGTTAAGTGAACAGGAGATTGTGCGCAGGCAAAGTCTCCAAGAATTGCGCAACATGGGTATCGACCCATATCCTGCAGCTGAGTTTCCCACCAATGCTTTTTCTATTGATATCAAAAGTCTTTATAGTGAAGACGAGAAACGCGAGGTAGTTATTGCCGGCCGCATGATGAGCCGCCGTGTTATGGGTAAGGCCAGTTTTGTGGAACTGCAAGATAGCAAAGGAAGAGTTCAAGTATATATTTCGCGCGACGAAATCTGTCCGGGCGAAGACAAAGACTTATATAACAAAGTATTCAAGAAGCTGCTCGACATCGGTGACTTCATTGGCGTGAAAGGCTTTGTGTTCAAGACGCAGACCGGCGAAATCAGCGTTCACGCGCTGGAACTGATTTTATTGAGCAAGAGTATCAAGCCTCTGCCGATCGTGAAATACAAGGATGGCGTGGCTTATGATAAGTTTGACGATCCCGAGATGCGGGCTCGTCAGCGCTATATAGACCTTGTGGTGAACGATGGCGTGAAAGACACGTTCCTCAAGCGTGCCACCGTGCTGCGCACGATGCGTAATTTCTTCGACGAGCATGGCTACACCGAGGTGGAAACCCCTACCCTTCAGAGTATTCCGGGAGGTGCTTCGGCTCGCCCATTCATCACCCATTTCAACGCGCTCAACGTCGATATGTACATGCGTATCGCCACCGAGCTCTATCTGAAGCGGCTTATCGTGGGCGGCTTTGAGGGCGTTTACGAGATTGGCAAGAACTTCCGCAATGAGGGTATGGACAAGTTCCACAACCCGGAGTTCACCTGTATGGAACTCTACGTGCAGTACAAGGACTACAACTGGATGATGAACTTCACCGAACAACTGCTCGAAACTATTTGTAAGGCCGTAAACAACGGCAGCACAGAAGTTCAGAACGGCGACAATATCATCTCGTTCAAGGCTCCGTTCCGCCGTCTGCCCATCCTCGAAGCTATTAAGGAACAGACCGGTTTCGACCTCAGCGACAAGAGCGAAGATGAGATTCGCAAGATTGCGATGGTCGACCTGAAGATGGAAACCATCGACGAAACCTTTGGAAAAGGCAAGTTGATTGATGAAATCTTCGGCGAGTTCTGCGAAGGAAAGTTCATCCAACCGACCTTCATCACCGACTATCCCGTCGAAATGAGTCCACTCACCAAGATGCACCGCTCGAAAGCCGGACTGACAGAACGCTTCGAGTTGATGGTCAATGGAAAAGAGTTGGCCAACGCTTATTCGGAACTCAACGACCCCATCGACCAAGAAGAGCGTTTTAAAGATCAGATGCAGCTGGCCGACAAGGGCGACGACGAGGCCATGGTTATCGACCATGACTTCCTGCGTGCGCTGCAATACGGTATGCCTCCCACATCGGGTATCGGCATAGGTATCGACCGTTTGTGCATGCTCATGATGGGTAAGGAGTTCATTCAGGAAGTTTTGCTCTTCCCGCAGATGAAGCCTGAGGCCAAAATGCCACAGAGCAGCATCAAGGAATGGGCCGAAATCGGTGTGGCCGAAGACTGGGTCTACGTGTTGCGCAAGGCCGGTTTCAACCTCATCAGTGACATCAGGGACCAGAAAGCTCAGGGATTGCAGCAGAAGTTGAGCGAGATTGTGAAGAAATACAAGCTCGATTATCAAAAGCCAACTGTAGAAGAGTTCCAAGCTTGGATAGACAAAGCCAATGAATAACTGCGGTAAGATAGCCATCATTGGCGGCGGTTCGTGGGCAACAGCCATAGCCCGAATTGTGGTGCGTCATACGCACCACATCGGATGGTATATGAGACGCGACGACCGGATAGCCGAATTCAAGCGCCTCGGACACAATCCGGCCTACTTGATGGCGGCTAATTTTAACGTTGAAGAAATAGATTTTTCAAGCGATCTCAACCGAATTGTCAATGATTACGACACCTTGGTGTTCGTAACTCCATCGCCCTACCTGAAGAATCACTTGAAGAAACTCACCACGCCGCTACGTAACAAAAACGTCGTCTCGGCCATCAAGGGTATCGTGCCCGATGAAAACGTGGTGGTTTCGGAATACTTCCATCAGGTATGGGAAGTGCCCTACGACAATATTGCCTGCATCGGTGGCCCGTCCCACTCGGAAGAGGTGGCCATGGAACGTCTCTCCTATCTCACGATAGGTTGTAGCGACATCACGAAGGCACAGGCTTTTGCCGATACCATATCAAGCGAATTTATCAAGACTAAGACCTCTACCGACATCATTGGCATAGAGTACGCGGCCGTGTTGAAGAATGTCTACGCCATTGCGGCGGGTATATGCCACGGTATGAAATACGGCGACAACTTCTTGGCTGTGCTCATTGCCAACGCGGCGCAGGAGATGGAACGCTTTCTCAATGCCGCCTATCCGGCCCAACGCTGTGTCAATGACAGCGCGTATATCGGCGACTTGCTGGTAACATGTTATAGCAATTTCAGCCGCAACCGCACTTTCGGAACGATGATTGGTAAGGGATATTCGGTAAAGAGCGCACAGATAGAGATGGAAATGGTGGCCGAGGGCTACTATGGAACCAAATGTATGAAAGAAATCAATGAACTCATGCAGGTAGACATGCCCATTCTCAACGCCGTTTACAGTATCTTATACGAACGTCAGGGGCCGTCGCTTGTGATTCCACAACTGGCCAATCGTTTACAATAATCAACCCATGATCCGACAGACGACAGCGTCTTGTCCGGATTATAAATACAAACAACAATGAAAAGTATCACATTAGACATTACAAAAGCTGAACAGTTTCTTACCAAGGGTGCCGTAGAGGCATACGAAGCAAAGGTAAAAGACGCGCAGGAAGCACTCGAAAACGGCACTTGTGCCGGCAATGATTTCTTGGGTTGGCTGCATTTGCCATCCGGAATTAGCGAAGGATTTCTCAATGAAATACAGGCTGTAGCCGACACGCTGCGCAAGAAATGCGAAGTAATCGTGGTGGCCGGCATCGGCGGTTCCTACCTTGGCGCACGCGCGGTTATCGAGGCTTTGGGCAACAGCTTCGCATGGCTCATCAATGATCGGAAGAATCCTACGATTCTCTTTGCCGGCAACAACATCGGCGAAGATTATCTTTTCGAGCTGACAACTTACCTGAAAGATAAGAAGTTTGGCGTTATCAATATTTCAAAGTCGGGAACTACGACCGAAACCGCGCTCACTTTCCGCCTGCTGAAGAAGCAGTGCGAGGCTCAACGTGGCAAGGAAGAAGCACGCGATGTCATCGTTGCCGTTACCGATGCCAAGAAAGGAGCTGCCCGTACTTGTGCCAATAAGGAAGGATATAAGAGTTTCATCATTCCCGACAATGTGGGCGGACGCTTCTCTGTGCTCACACCCGTAGGCTTGTTGCCGATTGCCTGCGCCGGCTTCGACGTGAAAGCGCTCGTGAAAGGTGCTGCCGACATGGAGAAAGCCTGTGGCAAGGACGTGCCGTTTGCCGAAAACATGGCTGCGCAATATGCTGCCACACGTCAGGCACTCTATACACAGGCCGGCAAAAAGATTGAGATTATAGCCAACTTCCAACCCAAACTCCATTTCATGGCCGAATGGTGGAAGCAGCTTTATGGTGAAAGTGAGGGTAAGGAACTGAAGGGTATTTTCCCCGCAGCCTGCGACTTCACAACCGATCTCCACTCAATGGGCCAATGGATTCAGGAAGGCGAGCGTTCTATCTTTGAAACGGTTATCTCCGTTGAGACACCTCGCCACAAACTGGACTTCCCCCATGACGAAGAAAACCTGGACGGTCTCAACTTCCTCGAGGGCAAACGCGTGGACGAGGTCAACAAGATGGCCGAGCTGGGTACACGAATGGCGCACGTAGACGGGGGCGTTCCCAACATCCTGATTAACATGCCGGAACTGACCGAGTATTATTTGGGCCAGCTCATCTACTTCTTCGAAAAGGCATGTGGTATCAGCGGCTTGCTTCAGGAGGTGAATCCGTTCAACCAACCGGGCGTAGAAGCTTACAAGAAAAACATGTTCGCGCTGCTCGACAAGCCAGGTTACGAGGCTGAAAGCAAGGCTATACGTGAGAGATTGTAAATCATGCTGAAAGACAAAATCAAACAATACTTAGAAGAACACGGCTTTGGGCAATTCTGTCCCAAGGCCGTTCTCTTTGATATGGACGGCGTTCTCTACGACAGTATGCCTAATCACGCCGTTGCCTGGCAACAAAGCATGGCGCAATTCGGTATCAAAATGACGGCCAAAGATGCCTACGCGACCGAAGGCGCACGCGGAATTGACACGATCCGACATTTCGTAAAAGCACAGAAAGGACTGGATATTTCGCTGGAAGAAGCGCAGAAAATGTATGATGTCAAGACTCATCTCTTCCATCACATGCCTGAAGCGCCAATCTTCGATGGCGTTATCGAAGTGATGGAACTGGCTTCCCGTCACGGCATGAGCGTCAACGTGGTCACCGGAAGCGGACAGAAACCATTGATCGACAGGCTGATTCGGGACTTCGGAGATTATCTGCCAAAAGACCACATCGTAACTGCATACGACGTGGAACGTGGCAAACCGCATCCCGATCCTTACCTGATGGGCCTTCAGAAGGCTGGCAATCTGCGTCCTTGGGAAGCTATTGTCGTTGAAAACGCGCCATTGGGAGTCAAAGCCGGAGCCTCAGCCCACATCTTTACGATAGGTGTCAACAGCGGCCCGCTACCCGATAAGACGCTATACGATGCGGGCGCACACGTCGTTTATCAAAAAATGACCGAGTTAAGAGATCATTTTCAAGACCTCTTTATATAAATAATAGCTATAAAACGAATTGGAAAACAAGATGAAATACTTTATTATCGAGAACAATCAGCAAGCCGGCCCCTTCAGTATCTATGAGTTGAAGGACAAGGGAATCACTTCCGACACGTTGGTCTGGAGCGAAGGAATGGCCAACTGGACGCCGGCATGGCAAGTGGAAGAACTCAAGAATTTCCTGTTCAATACCCAAGCCACTTCTACTCCACCGCCTTTTGACCCGCAGGAACATGCCGATTCGACCGCCAATGGGCGCCCATCCGGCACGAATCAGGCCTACCGGGAGCCTCTTCAGCCGCAAAATCCCAAACAAAAGAGATATTTGGGTAAAATCATCGTAGCCCTGTTGGTAATCATCGCATTCCTTTTCGTATTTACAAACCCCGGCAAGCGCGACCATCAGGACGCCATTCAGAACAGCCTGACCGCTTTCGTCAATGAGAATACAGCCGAAACAGAGGACGATCTCTTGTCCGTAGGCATGCAAATGATTAACCGGATGATGACCAAAGGTGTCATCGACGCGCTCAGCGAGACCCTGAATTATCACAACTACGTGTTTTTCTCAAAGACAACGGTCACTTGGAACGACAAGGAACATACGGTTTCGTACGGTATTTTGGGTAAGGTAATCACTTTGAACAAAGATGATATAACCAAAGCCCTGAAAAAGAAGAAAACCAAAATACTAAACCTACAGGATGAAAACGGAATGATGGATCGTCAAAACGCAGACCGGGAGGATGAAACGGACGTATTGACAGACACTGACAGCGACATTTCTGCGGATCAATTCTCTAAAAAAGCCAAGGACAAAATTGTCAATTCCATCAGCGACATGGTGAAGAAGAAAGTGGCGGAAGAAACCGACAGCGCTACAGAAAAAGGACTCGGCAAAATCATTGACGAAATTCTGAACCTCTTTAGATAGGTCTCGTAACGCTATTCAACAAAAAAACTTATAAACTTTTCGAAGCAATAAAAAAGAGGATTCTCTGCTGTGGAGAATTCTCTTTTTAAATATGTATATATAAGAAAGCTTAATTATTTTCTGGTCTCAGCTTTCTTACAATCTCACCGGCACGCCACATTTCCTTATCACGCATTGCTTTCAATTCTGCATTAAGCTTTTCACGATAGTCTGGCTGTGAATTTCTGTCGATAGAAATCTGAGCTTCATTACCCGTTTTTACACTTAGGTAAAGCCATTCCATAACAGGCTTGATTGCTTCACGGAACCGAGGAGCCCAATCCAGTGCACCACGCTGCGCCGTTGTCGAACAGTTGGCATACATCCAGTCCATTCCGTTTGCGCCAAACAATGGCATCAAACTCTGTGTAAGTTCCTCAACGGTTTCATTGAATGCTTCTGAAGGAGAATGACCATGCTCACGAAGAACTTCATATTGTGCTTCCAAAAGTCCTTCAATCGCACCCATCAACGACCCGCGCTCACCCGTAAGGTCAGAAGTTGCCTCGCGCTGGAATGTTGTTTTAAAAAGATAGCCGGACCCTATGCCAATACCAAGGGCTATTGTCTTTTCTTCCGCATGACCGGTAGCGTCTTGATACACAGCATAAGAGCTGTTCAAGCCCCGTCCCTCACAGAACATAGTACGGAGAGATGTACCTGATCCCTTCGGTGCTACCATAACAACGTCTACGTCCTCAGGAGGAACTACACCTGTACGATCATTCCAATTAATAGCAAAACCATGAGAATAATAAAGTGTTTTACCTACTGTCAAGAATTGTTTTATCATTGGCCACACTGCAATTTGGCCCGCATCAGACAACAACATACACACGATGGAACCACGCTGTGCAGCCTCTTCTATTGAAAAGAGGGTCTTTCCAGGTTCCCATCCGTCAGCTATCGCCTTCTCATACGTCTTACCTTCACGTTGACCGACAATCACATTAAAGCCATTGTCGCGTAAGTTGCAAGCCTGTCCCGGTCCTTGAATACCATAACCGAGAATGGCTATCGTTTCATTTTTCAACACTTCACGAGCTTTTTCCAAGGAAAACTCCTTACTGGTGACTACGGTTTCTACAACGCCACCGAAATTCATTTCTGCCATAAGTAAAATATTTGTGTAGCCTCAGAACGGGCTACGGATTGATTATTTCCTATAAATCCAATCTGTTTTTG
>CAUURC010000092.1:0-9743 GCA_963547405.1 uncultured Prevotella sp. | reverse complement strand
TAGCAGGCGAACAGGAAGAGCTGGAAACACTGACGCAAATGCTAAACCACGCCGAAGAGATAAAGTCTTCACTTTATAACACAAGCAATATTCTTACACAAGATGATGGTGGGGTCGTAAACTCTTTAAAAGAGGCTTGCGCCAATCTTCATAACATAGAAGAAGTATTTCCGGAAATCAAAGAACTGTCGCAACGATTGGAGGCATGCTTTATTGAGTTGAAGGATATTTCGCACGATGTAGATAGGCAAGTAGATAAGATAGACTTTGATCCAAAACAACTGGATGACGCTAATCTAAGGTTGGATACAATCTATACGCTGGAAAAGAAATACCATGCCGCGACAACGGAAGAGCTTATTGAGATATTGGCAGAGCTTAAAAAGCGAATCGAACTGTTTGACCACAGCGACGAAAACCTGAAACGACAACAAGAAATCGTAGAAAAGCTGGAAGCTACTTGTAGACAACAGGCGGCCAAACTTTCGCAGCAGCGAGCCGTTGCGGCCAAAAAGATTGAAACAGAGTTGTTGAAAAGGCTTGTGCCGCTGGGCATTGCTAAAGCCAGATTCAGTATTCTATTGCAAGAAAAACCGCTTAGCCATGATGGGCAAGACAAGATTTCATTCCTCTTCAGCGCTAATTCCACGACCGATATGCAGCCCATCAGTCAGGTGGCTTCGGGAGGAGAAATTGCCCGAGTAATGCTTTCGCTGAAAGCAATGATTAGCGGTGCCGTAAAACTTCCGACAATTATATTTGACGAAATCGACACGGGCGTGAGTGGCCGAGCCGCGGAAATGATGGGACAGATTATGTACGAAATGGGATTGTCGAACCGACAGGTCATCAGCATTACCCATCTACCGCAAATTGCGGCCCGAGGAACGACGCATTATAAGGTTTCGAAAGAAGAGACTGACATGGGAACGATTAGCAATATGAAAATTCTTACGACGGAAGAGCGCATTGCCGAAGTTGCGCAAATGCTAAGTGGCAGTAATATTACGGAAGCGGCCATTAGTAACGCAAAGGATTTATTAAATATCAAATAAGAAAACTATTAAAAGAATGAAGATACAACATTTTATCGTTGGGCTCATGCTCACTTGCAGTTTGACTGCAATGGCTCAACCAACGCCTGTAGTGAAAGCGGCAAAATCAATTTTCACCCTCACGACATTTGCAAAAGATGGTTCTATTTTGGCATCATCACATGGTGTTTTTATTGGCAATAACGGTGAAGCTGTAGCACTTTGGTCTCCTTTTAAAGGTGCGGCAAAGGCTGTTGTCATTGATGCGAATGGCAATAAGATGAACGTTGAAACGATTGACGGGGCTAATGAAATCTACGATATCTGCAAATTCAGAGTAGACGGAAAGGCAATGGGGGCAACCCTTGCGGCCCATCAGGCCAACAAAGGTGAGAAAGTGTGGCTGGCATCCTATTCTGTGAAAAAGCCAAGTGCTAAACAAATTCCGGTAAGCAATACCGAAAAGTTCAATAATACCTATCATTATTATATCTTTTCTTCGCAAGAAGACGATATCAATATAGGATGTCCGATTCTTAATTCCAAAGGTGAGATACTGGGACTGCTCCAAAAATCAGTAAAAGGAGATGAAATACACGCGACAGACGCACGATTTGCCTACGATCAAAAGATAAGCGGAATGTCGGTGAATGATCCTGTTTTAAAGTCTACAGAGATTCGTACGACCTTACCAGATACGCACAATGACGCGTTGCTCACCATCATGATGTCGCAAACTACGCGTGATTCTCTAACGCATACGCTGTATATCTCTGATTTTATCCATAAATTTCCAAAGTCTATTGAAGGTTATACGGCACAAGCTGGTGAGTATCTAAAGGCCAATCAGTTTAATCAGGCGGATGAAATCATGAAGCGGGCTATCAATCAAGTAGACAAAAAGGATGAAGCCTATTCAGACTATGCAAAGATTATCTATCAGAAAGAGGTGTTTAAGTCTGACCAACCATTTGCGAATTGGTCATTGGATGCCGCGTTAAAACAGTCACAAGAGGCTTACAAAATCAATCCTAAGTCGATTTACAAGCATCAGCAAGCACAAATTATCTATGCTAAAGGCGATTACCAACAAGCCTATCAGATGTTTATGGAACTGACAAATAGTGATATTAGAAATGGTGAAGTATTCTACGAAGCCGCACAATGCAAGGCTCAACTGAATGCTCCGAAGGAAGAATACATGGCACTTCTCGATAGTGCGATAGCCGCTTGTCCGCAACCTTTGACAGCCGTGGCCGCTCCTTACGTACTTGCGCGTGGTATCGCTTACGATCATAATGGTGAAACACGCAAAGCACTGACGGATTACAATCAATACGACTCACTGATGGTAGGCAGAATATTGGAGCCTTCTTTCTATTATACAAGGTTTAAATGCGAAAGCAAGCTGCACCAATACCAACAGGCGCTTGCCGATATAGCACGGGCAATCATCACCAATCCGTACGAAGCTACTTATTATGCGGAAATGGCCAGCTTGCAATTACGTGTAAAAATGTACGAACAAGCCGTAGAAACATGTGCACGTTGCCTGATGATAGAGCCAGAGTATCCAGACGCTTGGCTTATTATGGGTATTGCACAAAAGCAGTTGGGCAAGAACGAAGAAGCTACTAAAGCTTTGCAAAAGGCCAAAGAACTTGGCGATAAGCGTGCAGATCAATACTTAAAGTAAAAGTTTTACTTTGTAGCGAAGTAATCTTTTTGACATATAACTTTCAAAAACGAGCGCAGACCAGGTCGTAAAGACCCGGTCTGCGCTCGTTTTTGCTGTTCGCGAAATATCTCTGACGGTCAAAAGGTCAGTGATACAGGTAATAGAACCAATACGTACTACGATAAGCGTCGGCCAAAGCCGCATAACGCATCTGTGGATTCGTATATTTCCGTTCTAAAGTCTTGAAATCTGCGAAATCAGTTTCCATCACATCTTCATGATATTGCAAGTTGATGGTCGACATCCGATGACGAATCAGCGTCAAAGCCTCTTTATAATGTTTCGGTAAATGCTCATCCTGCGGGTAATACTTTTCGAGCGTCTTGGCAAACGAAGCCAGCTTTTTATCTAAGAGATAGGCGCAAAGTTCGTAGTCGTGGGCTACTTTTGTGGCTCGATGGTGCTGTTTCAAGAGATTCAGATAGGTGTAGATGTCAACTTTCTTCTTCAC
The DNA here is from genome assembly GCA_963547405.1 of uncultured Prevotella sp. Taxonomy (GTDB): domain Bacteria; phylum Bacteroidota; class Bacteroidia; order Bacteroidales; family Bacteroidaceae; genus Prevotella. The sequence goes on along the minus strand of CAUURC010000092.1, from coordinate 6,520 downwards.
TGGCGCACCAAGATGTCTATACAATGCACCTTCTGGCGTGTACATCATCTTCACCGAACTGCCGTTGGGTAGCATGGCATCAGCATGCCCCACCAGCGGATATTCAAACAACTGATGGCCTAACTTGCCCAATAAAGACAAATTATAAATCCGCAACATCGTCAGACTTGAATCCGTATGCATTGATAGTTTACCCACTTCTGCCGCAGTTTTTAAGTCTCCTTCCACCAACTTTTGCTCAATTTTCATCCTGTAATGGAACACTTCGTTGTGATTACTGAACGTGCAAGTCAACATAAACATGATGAAAAGCAAACTGAAATTGGGCCATATACTTCCGAAGAAGTTACTCTGCCGCGTTTTTCCTTCTATCTTGTACAAGCGGTTCAGCAACCAGATAACACCCCCATATAACAACAACAAGCAAGGAAACACCCATAACCAGCTACCCAACGAGAATCCTTTGTCAATATCGGGACTAATATCCGTCAGGATGGTCAAGACAAGCAGAGATGGGAAATAAGTAGCGGCATAGAACCGTTTAGGTATCAATACCTGCGACTGAAGGCACAACTGCACCCCCCATAGCACAACTGTTATGAGCACAGCGCCAATCAATCTGTTGTAACACGTCTTGCCTTCCGATAGCACATGCTGTGCCATCGCCATCAAATCAGCCTGATAATGATACAGGTAACAGAAAGAAAACAGAATAAATAAAATAGCACAAATCACTTTAATGGTGAGTGTGCTATTCTTCGTTTTAAAACTCATGATCTACTTTTGTCAAATTAAATCTTCCGAAGAACTACCGCGGAACGGGCCGGCAAGTAGAGTTTGAGCCACTCCTTGCGTTGTTCCACGTAGAGCGGATCGTAATTCGTCAGATGCGTCATCGTGTCATCGGCCAGTCCATTGCCGCCATACGCTTTGTTATCGGTATTCAATACAACCTCGTAACCACCGATAGGCACCAAGAAGCCATAATCCGTAAACGAACGTGATGGCGAGAAATTGAAGACGAAAAGCAAGTCGCCGCGCATAAACGCCAGTACTTGATCGCCATCATCATGCCATATTTCGGTGACAGGCGTGCTGTTGAATTTCTTTTCCGATTTGACAACGGCCAGCATATCACGGTCAAAATCGCCCAGATAATGATAGTCCAAGTCCATATTATCTACCAGATTCCACTGTCGGCGTGCGTATTTATGACTCCAGCCATTGCCTTCGCGTGGGAAATCAATCCATTCGGGATGTCCAAACTCATTACCCATGAAGTTGAGATAACCGCCATTGATAGCCCCCAGCGTTGCCAACCGAATCATCTTATGCAAGGCAATGCCGCGATGAACCACTCCGTTTTCGTCGCCTTTCTTGAAGTGCCAGTACATATCGGCGTCAATCAGTCTGAAGATAATCGTCTTATCACCCACCAATGCCTGATCGTGGCTTTCGCAATAAGATATCGTTTTCTCGTCCGACCTGCGGTTTTTCACTTCCCAGAAGATAGAACTGGGTTTCCAGTCTTCATCTTTCAGTTCCTTTATCGTCTTAATCCAGAAGTCCGGAATATTCATCGCCATGCGATAATCGAAACCATAACCGCCGTCCTCAAACTTAGCGGCCAGTCCCGGCATGCCACTTACTTCCTCGGCAATCGTAAAGGCCCGTGGATTCACTTCATGTATCAACTTGTTGGCCAGTGTCAGATAACAGATGGCGTTATCATCCTCATGCCCATTGAAGTAGTCGCCATAATTACAGAAAGCCTCACCCAGTCCGTGGCTGTAGTAGAGCATGGAAGTCACGCCGTCAAAGCGGAAACCATCAAAATGAAACTCTTCGAGCCAGTATTTACAGTTCGACAGCAGGAAATGTATCACCTCGTCCTTACCGTAATCAAAGCAAAGGCTGTCCCATGCCGGATGTTCGTGCCGGTCGCCGGGATAAAAATACTGGTTGGGATCGCCCGCCAAATTGCCTAAACCCTCTACTTCGTTCTTTACGGCATGCGAATGTACGATATCCATAATCACAGCCACGCCGGCCTCATGTGCCGCGTCGATTAGGGCTTTCAGCTCCTCGGGTGTTCCAAAGCGACTTGACGGCGCAAAGAACGAACTGACATGATAACCAAACGATCCATAATAAGGGTGTTCCTGAATGGCCATCACCTGAATACAGTTATATCCATCCTTTACTACACGAGGCAAAACCTGCTCCTTAAACTCCGTATAAGTGCCTACTCGCTCAGCGTCTTGACCCATTCCCACGTGACATTCATAAATCAGTAGCGGGTCGCGCTTTGCCGTAAACTTCTTCTTGCGCCACACATAAGGCTCCGGATTCCACACCTGCGCGGAGAAAATCTTTGTCTGTTCGTCCTGTACCACACGATTGCCCCAGGCCGGTATGCGTTCTCCTTCGCCGCCTTCCCATGTGATGTGCATCTTATACAGATCGCCATGCTTGATGGCTTTTTCAGAAAGTTTCAACTCCCAGTTGCCCGTACCTTCAATGCGCTTGGCCTGAAAGCGACTGTCCGGCATCCATCCGTTGAAGTCGCCTACCAGATAAAGGCTTGTCGCGTTGGGTGCCCATTCTCTAAACACCCATCCTCGTGCCATTTTGTGCAAGCCATAATAGTTATATCCATTGGCAAAATCGGCCAACGACTTTTTCCCTCCTTGCGTAAGCTGAGAGATTTTCCACAACGCGTGTTCGTGTCGTCCACGGATAGCGTCTTCATAATCCTTCAGATAGGGATCGTTCTTGACAATACCTATATGCTGAGGCTTTTTTGCGACGGCTTTACCAGCCTGTTTTTTTCTTTCTGCCATATCTCAGATATTATTCTTCAAATCTACGTCCATTCTCATATCGCCCGCTTTTGGTCACTTTGCCATTCCGGTCTTTCTCAACGAAACGACCATCTCTGCGGTCGTCCACATAGGTACCTTCAAAGCGATTTCCATCCTTGTCTTCTTCAATAGCCTGACCATGGCGCTTACCTTTCTTATATACGCCCTTGAACTTTTCGCCTGTGGCATAATGGATAATCACCTCGCCGTTTATCTTTCCATTTACGAAGACACCGTCAAAGACGTCTCCGTTCTTCTTCGTCAGTTTGCCACGACCGTTCTGCAGATCATTCTTCCATTGTCCTACATAGACATCGCCATTGGCCCATATCAATGTGCCTTGCCCATCCTTGCAGCCTTCCAGAAAATGACCGATATACTTATCGCCTTTGGCATATTTGAAAATGCCTTCGCCGGTACGTTCTCCCTGCACATAATCGCCTTCGTAAACGTCACCATTCTGAAACTTGTAAATGCCACGACCATTCTGTATATCGTCCATCCAGTTGCCCGTATAGACGTCGCCATCAGCGTATTTGTTGGTGCCTTTGCCCGACCGCAGGTTGTTGGCCCACATGCCGTCATAGGTTGTGCCGTCGCCCCAGTCGAAGAGTCCTTTGCCACTCTTCTGGTCGTCCTGCCATTGTCCGGTGTAGTAAGCACCGCTGGCATAGGTGTAGGTGCCTTTGCCCTGACGCTTATCCTTCAGCCAATTGCCCTGATACTTGTCACCATTATAATAGTACATGGTGCCTTGACCTTGCTGATAGTCGCGAAACCAAAGTCCCACATATTTATTATTATTCATGAAATAGTAGGTTCCTTGCCCATGCTGTTGGTCTTGAAACCATTGTCCCTCATACTTCTCTCCATCGGCGAAAGTATAGATACCATATCCCTGTCGTTTTCCTTTCACATATTCGCCTTCAAACGTGTCGCCATTGGCAAAAACAGTACTGCCTTTGCCATGCGGTTTGCCGCCCGACATCTCACCCTTATACATACCTTTATCGTGGGTATAGCACGATCCAAGATATATTTTTTGGGCTTGAATAGAATAAGAAAAGAGGGTAAAAAAAGCAGAAATATAATATGTTTCATGTAATTCGCATTTATCTGTTTATTTTTCAAAATTAATAAAATATCATATACCCGCAAAATTACTTATGCTTTTTTTGTTATTTTTGCAGTGAGCATAAATATATATATAGGAATATGAAATTTATCGGATTAATTCCCGCGCGCTATGCGTCTACTCGCTTCCCTGGAAAGCCTTTGGTCTTGCTCGGTGGCAAGCCTGTCATTCAAAGAGTTTACGAACAAGTGGCCGCCACGCTCGATGCCGCCTACGTGGCCACGGACGACCAACGCATCTACGACTGCGTAACCGCGTTCGGCGGAAAGGCCGTCATGACATCCGACAAGCACCGCAGCGGCACCGACCGCATCAGGGAAGCGCTCGACAAGATAGAGGGAAATTACGATGTAGCGGTCAACATTCAAGGTGACGAACCCTTTATTCAGCCCTCACAAATCAAGGCGGTATGCGATTGTTTCAACGATGTTTCAACGCAGATAGCCACGCTTGGCAAGCCATTCGACTGCATGGAGGCCATCGAAAATCCCAATTCGCCCAAGATTGTGATGACCAATGACAACTACGCCCTATACTTTTCGCGTAGCGTCATTCCCTTTATTCGGGGCAAAGAGGGGAGCGAATGGCTGACCGCCTTTCCTTTTCTGAAGCACTTAGGTATCTATGCTTACAAGACCGATGTGCTACGCGAGATCACAGAATTGCCACAATCGCCGCTCGAACTGGCCGAAAGTCTGGAGCAACTACGTTGGTTGCAAAACGGCTATCGCATCAAAGTGGGCATTACCGATATAGAAACGGTAGGTATCGATACACCCGAAGACTTACAGCGGGCCGAAAAATTGCTTTGACAAACTTTGCTTTTGCTTATCTTCTGTCATTATCTGTTAGTTCATTTACCCTCCCTTTGGAGAGCGAGATGGACTTTTATTCACTGTGAAATTTTCGTACAAACCACTCGTTTATTTTGCTCCGAGAAAAAAGTTTTTGCAAATAAGCCAAGCATTTGAATGGTTAGCGCTGAAACAGCAAGGCGTTGATAATCAGTGGTTTGTATAAAATAGCACCCTCCGTGCGTATCAAAAACACCCTAAAACATCAAGAAAAACATCCTCAAAGCAGCCCTTTTACCCGCTAAAAGCATAACTATTACAAGGTAAAAGGACTGCTTTTAGCATGTCAAAGCATAGCTTTTGCAACATAAAAGCTATGCTTTGACCTTAGAAAAAGCGAAAAACGACATCGCATAGGGGCAGAAAACGCCTTTTCACCTTTGTTTTTTCATCTAATTGAAGAATTTTTAGAGTCGTTTTTCTTACCACTTTCTTGACAAAAAAGTCAAAGTCGGTGTACTTCTGTATGACGGGCGTAATCTCTCATTTGACAGTCTATGGGAGTTTTCGGATGAGCCAATTCCTATGCCCCCGCTCCTTGTTGGTGTTTTCATTAAACCGTGTAGCATTATGATTGGCAAACAGAAACGGCCTTTAAAGTTCATCCTTCTATCTTATAAAACGGTTCTCAACATTGCAAATATATTCCTTCTTCCATTCCGAATCCGATAGATTTTCACCTACAAGCATTCCTGTCGTGAATGGTCGACAACTTAAACACCTTAAAAGACGGTCACTTTCGCCCGTATTGTCCTTAGGAATTGCATTATTATACAAAAGACAACGATTGTTTGTATTTTTTACAAAATCTCTTGCAATTATATTTCTATGATTTATATACCTTTGCTTCGATTTTTGCATTCCAAATCGTAGAAACGTCTACTATACAAAGATTTGCGGGTGCTTCCCATTTACTTATTTATAATTTATAACTTAATAAAAACAAATTTATGAGGATTGTTTACAGGATTTCCATGTTGATGTTTGTCCTTTTCGCGCAAATTAGTATTGTAATGGCTCAAGGAACTAAACCGAATGTTGTGCCATCGGGTATTTATGGTGTATATGAAGGTGAAGCCACGACCGAGTTCTTCCAAAAGGATGGTAAGAAAACGCTAGGACAAACCAAAAAGATGAAGATAGAAATAAGCAAAGGTGAAACATGGTTTACAGTCGTAACTCTGAAGGATTTTACCTTGGGTCAGTATTCATTTGATAAAATTCCTTATAAAGATTGCATACTACGCCCTCAGACCAACAAATGGCAAATATACTTAGAAAACAATCTTTACGATTCTTTCACTACAAAAGACGGAAGATACAGTGTGCAATTTTTCGGTAACATTGATGAAGAAAAAAGTTTTGTGCACGAGAATGGAACCTTGGATCTTGATTTTGAGCTTACTTATAATGACACAAAAGTTAGACATGTGTTCAAGGGTAAGAAAATAAAAGATACAACGGGCATCAACAAGATAACCGAGCGGAATGGCAAGCATACCGTGTATGATTTACAGGGTCGTCGGGTTGAGAAACCGAGCAAAGGAGTATATATTGTTAATGGCAAAAAAATAATATATCAATAAATTGCCAACTTATTTTACATCATTGTATAAATGTATGTGGGAGTGTCAAAACTAAAATAGAGATAGGCCAAAGTTACTATT
>CAUURC010000091.1:0-10003 GCA_963547405.1 uncultured Prevotella sp. | reverse complement strand
AAATCCCATGACTATGGTATGATAATCAGGGCCGCGGGAACCCACAGCTGCACTTGTAGAGTCATTATACATCATAATAGACTGAGGTTGAAAGATTCCTTTTGCAAATGTAGAGTCTGGTGTAAGGACATCTACGGATGTTGCCGCGTAATGCTCTTTATTAGGTTGCCTGTAAATATCAAAAGCCATCTGCAACCCATGGATCATTGGATCTTGAATATTCTGATTCCTACCTTCAAATTTAACCTTTAGCAGCTGTTGAAGAAATGCTTTGTCTTGCTCTGTAGTCATATCGGTTCCTACAAATGCGCCACTTACTAAAAGCGACTTTGAATCTTTAGCAAAGGCAAATAGTTTTTCTTGAAGAAATGGTGGAAATGTCTTATAATATTTAAGGGCGTAAGGCATGGTTCTTTCGAGTCCAAGCATAACATCGATAAGATCATATTGGCTTAATTCGACACTGTTGTCTTTTAATACCTCCATCATGCAACTTGCGATAGAATAATTATGATTTGCCAACATTGCATCCGCATGAACAGAAACATCATTATATTGGTTTCCCATGATAAACTTTCCATTATACCATTGGGCTGTCATCCCATGAGTAACTCCGGGATCATCATTCATATCAAATCGTTGGTTGGAACGGTCTTTTATTATAGATGGTGCCGAAAGACGCGTAAAACCATCTATAATTAATATTTTGCCTTTGCTTTGTGGATGATAAACGGCAGATAATGTTGGTGTAGTAAAACTTTCGCCTCCTCGGTTTACTGCTGAAACTTTAAAGTTATAGAGTTTGCCGGCTTCAAGTTTTATGGAGAAATTTGGTATTGTTACATTTGTTCCATTATCAAAGCCCGATGTTCCCTCGCTTATATATACAATATAAGATGTAGGGACGGCTGTCGGTTCAAGAGAGTCTATGCTGGGTTTCCAGGATAAGCGTGCTACATCTCCATTGATTTCTACCTTAAAAGAGTTTGGAGCCAATGGGTGTATAATACTTGGACTGGCATGGCTGTCATTAATAAATCGCAATATGGATTTGTAAATAGAACGCGCCATCGTGAATCTGAAATTAGGATCTTGTCCTAAGATCATATCCGCAAAATTTTGATGGGACATCGTTTCCAGTATTGCCGAAGGTATTTCGGGTGAACGCGTTTCTGCGTAATTCCTGTCCCAAAGGTATCTGCGGCTCCATCTGCCACAGATAGTTGGAATATCCCGATCTAATCCATCTAATAATCGTTTTGCGAAATCATAGGAGAGTCCTCTTGAAACACCTGTCGACAGGACTCCGTCGTTGAAGTCCGTTGTACAAACAGCCAAAGAACCAATCAGTCCATCTGGCTCGGGTGAGATTCCCGCATCGCTATGGACAGCTAAAGCTAATTCTATTGGAACTTTAAGCCCTTCTGAATTTGGATTATAACAAGACCCTCCGGAAAGCCAGTTGGTCATTAACGGACGTGTGTTGATATCGTCTCCGTAATCGTCAAGCCCCTTTTTGCTGCTATAAACTTTATAAGGAGCCCCTGCCCATTGAGCGTAATATCTGGCACCTTCTATAGCGCGTGGAAGTCCGCTGATAGCCCCATATCTTTGGATGTTCCCCATTCCACCTCCAAATCTTACGGCATCAGCAGAAACAACTCCCTTTTCTTTGGAATGGTTTGTAAGTACTACATTATTTAAGTCTGAGCAACCCTCGTCAAATTTAAAAGTGCCTAAATATACCCACGTACCTCCGCCCATGCGCTGATTGACTTTGAATTTTGTCTTTTGGCCTTGGTGGGTAACGATATATTCTGCGTCCATAATGCTATTTCGTAGCGTTTGATAGCTGGCGTATACCGCATAACTGCCTGTAGATTGAAAATGAGGCTGGTATGTTATAGTAGAGAAACGAGGTCCTTTGCGTGTTTCTGTGTACTTGGCCGTTCCCTGTGCGAAAGGATTCTCTCCATCTACATAATAATTAGGATGAAATGCAAAACCTTTCTGATGACTTTTTTTCCATTCCCCTCCTAAATTTGTCTCAGTGTATATACCTCTGGTTATTATTGACGGAGCATCTGGTGAATTATCATTGTCAATGATGTATTCTTCATCTTGCCAATCTCTTTCGCGCGGAGAAAAAACATTGGCCCCGCTATTCTCAAGCATGGGGATGAGATAGGGGATTACGATTGTTTGTGTAAACAAGTCTTCTGTTGTTTCAAAAAGGAGTGGACGTTGGAATTTCCAAAATCCTTTAGTTTGATCAAAATATCTACCATGGCTTGCCCAAATACTTAAATGTTTATTCTGAAGTCCATTTGTTATTTCAAAAGCTTTGTTGGTATTCCGAACCCAAGGGGTACCATTATATTCTATACCATTCCAACCTGGAGGTATAGAGTCTGTTGGTAGATGATAATTAGGGATAAAATGCTCTATAGGGGCACCTGCACAATAAACTTTTAATTGATATCCTGGGTGTGTAGAGCCTAACTCCTTTCGCCAGTGTTTATATATTTTATGGATACCTTTATAAGTTATATGATGATTTATATAACTATTATCAAGAAAAATATTTATAATCTTGCTTTTGTTATCAATACTATATTTCGTATCTATAGATAGTGCAGTTCCTTTTAGAGCCAAAAACAAGAATGTATAAATCAGTAAGCCTGACTTCCTCATAAGGTTATCATTCATACACAAAGTTCTCAGGAATCTTGCCTCTAAAATCTTTAAAGTATTCTTTAATCTCTTGCATTTGCGATTCAATATCACCATTTGGAATGATTACTTTGGTAGCTTGAATCTTTTTGTCGGTATAGTCTACGCCAAATAATAGAATTGGTAATTTGGCCTTTTGGGCGATAAAGTAAAAACCTTTCTTCCAATCAGGATTAGGTTTTCTGGTTCCTTCTGGTGTGATGCAAAGTCCAAAATGTTCACTTTGCATTGCAACTTCTGCCATTCTGTCTGTCAAACTTGTATGCTTAGACCTTTCTACAGGAATACCTCCAATATGTTTAAATAAAGAGCCAAGAGGCCATATAAACCATTCTTTCTTCATGAGAAAGTTGCTTTGGATGCCTTCTGCTCTCGCAAAAAGTTGACCGATGATAAAATCCCAGTTGCTGGTATGTGGTGCTAAACAAATAATATATTTGGACGGGTAACTAATCGAAATCTCTTTAGACCATCCCATCCACTTATATAAAATAATGGAGCAGATTTGTTTTATCATTCTAACGCAGATATTTGATCAATGATTTCATCTATCTGATTATTGAAACCCAAAATTAAATCTTTGTAATATAACTTAGGCTCCAATCCTGGTTCGGGGTGTGAAACTCGTTTGATAAATTCGTTATTTACCACCATAATAGAAGTTAGTATAGCATCAATATTGCTATCTTCTGCCTTCTTGTTATATAATGCAACCGCAACACATTCTGCAAACAACTCGCTGCAAATATAGTTGATTTGATGTTTAAGAACTCTTTTGCTTGCCATAATTAATCAGTTAAAGTTTGAAGATTGTAACTATTACATGCCAAAGATATAGAAAAATAAAGTAATTCACAAGTATTAAGGTCAAAAATATATTTCGGTTTAGGTAATTCTTGAATGATTCTTTTCATATATCAATTAAATAAGTTAATTTTGCATTTAAATAGATGATTGTTTGACGATATCTTATAACAAATAAAATCAATTAATTAATGATGGAAATTAGTGCATTACAAAGCGAAAGAGCTGCTTATCAGCCGAAGTTACCACAGGCTCTTTTGGGTGCAGTTGAAGTGAAAGAGGGTGAGCCTACCCAGAGTGTTGCCGATCAGAAAGAAATTCAGGAATTATTCCCAAACACTTATGGAATGCCTTTGGTAGAGTTTGTTCCTGGTATAGAGGCAAATACAGCAGAACTTAATATTGGTGTAATCCTTTCCGGAGGGCAGGCTCCTGGCGGTCACAATGTTATCAGTGGTTTGTTTGATACAGTAAAAAAACTTAATCCTTCAAATCGGCTTTTTGGTTTTCTGATGGGGCCTGGTGGCTTAGTTGATCATAATTACATAGAGATTACTTCTGATTTTATAGATCAATATCGTAATACTGGTGGTTTTGATATGATTGGTTCTGGCCGTACAAAGTTGGAACAGGTAGATCAGTTTGAGAAAGGTCTTGAGATTATTCGTGAATTAAATATCAAAGCCATTGTGATTATCGGTGGCGATGATTCCAATACGAATGCTTGTGTGCTTGCTGAATATTATGCTGCAAAGAATTATGGTGTGCAGGTTATCGGTTGTCCGAAGACCATTGATGGTGACTTGAAGAATGATCAGATAGAAACTTCTTTTGGCTTCGACACCGCATGCAAAACTTATTCTGAATTGATTGGTAATATTGAGCGCGACTGCAACTCTGCTCGTAAATACTGGCACTTTATTAAATTAATGGGCCGCTCAGCTTCGCATATTGCTTTGGAGTGTGCGCTTCAGACCCAGCCTAATATATGTCTTATTTCTGAAGAGATTCAAAAGAATGACATGACATTAAATCAGGTTGTAGAGAATATTGCCAGCGTTGTTGCATATCGTGCGGAGCAAGGTAATGACTTTGGTGTTGTTTTAATACCGGAAGGCCTGATAGAGTTTATCCCGGCCATTGGTCGTCTTATTCAGGAATTAAATGATTTGCTCGCTTCTCATGGAGCTGACTATAAGGATCTTGATAAGGATGCTCAACGTGCTTATATTCTTTCACATCTTTCGAAAGAAAATGCAGCAACCTTTGAAACACTTCCAGAAGGTGTTGCCCGTCAGTTGAGTTTGGATCGTGATCCTCACGGAAATGTTCAAGTTTCTCTCATCGAAACAGAGAAGTTGTTGAGCGAAATGGTTGACGCTCTTCTTACTAAGTGGGCTAAGGAAGGAAAGTTCAACGGTAATTTTGCCACCCTACATCATTTCCTCGGTTATGAAGGCCGTTGTGCTGCTCCATCCAACTTCGACGCAGACTATTGCTATGCCTTGGGTACGAGCGCAGCTCAATTGGTTGCTGCCGGCAAGACTGGTTATATGGCTATAGTTAAAAATACGACAGCAGGTACTGACGAGTGGAAAGCCGGAGGTGTGCCAATCACCATGATGATGAATATGGAAAGACGTAATGGCGAAATGAAACCAGTAATACGTAAGGCTCTTGTTGAACTCGAAGGCAAGCCTTTCAAGACATTTGCTGCTCGTCGTGATGAATGGGCAAAAAATACTTGTTATGTATATCCTGGTCCAGTTCAGTATTGGGGACCATCTACGGTTTGTGATGCAACCACTAAAACATTGATGTTAGAGCAATCTAAGTAATATTTCAATTTATAGGAATGCAGATTCAATTATAAGAATCTGTATTCCTATTATTTTTATGGCAACAGCAAAACTCAAGTCTAATAAAAAGCGATCAACACGCAAAAAAAAACATCCATTTTTTAGCAAACCTCACAAAAAAACGGCGTGGTTGATTGGTGGAGTGAGTATTGTTGTTTTATATATCTGGATTTTCTACTATTTTTTTGTTGGACCAACGGGCTTCCGATGGCGGGCATTATATAGCGATCCCAAATACCCTAATGGTTATGAGATTCATGGAATTGATATCTCGCACTATCAAGGTATAATTGATTGGGAGAAACTTCAGCATGCCATGATTGCAGGTTGTCCCTTACGCTTTATTATCATCAAATCAACAGAAGGAGCTTCCAAGTTGGATGAAAACTTTTACGATAATTTCGAGAACGCTCGTAATTATGGTTACATACGTGGGGCTTACCACTTTTGGAGTGTTCATTCTTCAGCCCGTGATCAGGCTTATCATTTTTTAAAGAAGGTCCATCTAAAGGAAGGCGACCTACCTCCCGTATTAGATGTGGAACACAAACCTGCCAATTTGTCTGTTGAAGAATTTCAGACGGATATTTTGACATGGTTGCATATCGTAGAAGATAAATATCATGTGAAACCTATCATCTATACTTATTACAAGTTTAAGCAGCAGTATCTTTCTAAACCTGTATTCGACGATTATCCTTATTGGATTGCGCACTATTATGTTGACAAAGTAGAATATAAAGGCGCATGGAAATTTTGGCAACATACAGATGCGGGGCAATTGCCGGGAATAAAAGGTTATATAGATTTTAATATCTATAATGGTTCATTCTACGATTTGAAGAAATTGACAATTCAAAAATAATTTCTGCCTTTTTATAGAATTGGGCATCCCATCCATCTTTGCTGATCCACAACACACTCTGTAGACAAATTGTCGGTATCTTTCGGGCGAACACGAAAAAGCCTCGGCGATTCTGCAACAGAGAACCACCGAGGCCGAAATTAAAAGTATGATGCGATTTTCCTTGTTAGCAGAAAAATCTTCTCGTATTAACTAAAAAAGCCTCCCGCGCCTTTTGTGAGTTGTTAAGGTGTAGAGGTATAAGCATGAATGTTTACCTTTTTATCCTTTTACTTTTTTACTCTTTCACGCCTCCCGGCTCACCCGATCCGGCCAGGTAATTCACCTTCACGAGCTTTTTCCCATCGATTTTTACCCAAACAAATTTCGTAGCATCGCCGCCGATGTAGAGCAAGTAAATAGGAGTCTTGGCGTCCAGCTTAGCCGCGTGACCCGAATACGACAGAGTTTTTTCGGCCAGTCCCTGCGACTTTTCAAAGTCGGGGAACAGTTTTTCCAATTGCTCTTTGATCGTAGTGGTCTTTTTCTTTCCGCCACCGGATTTCTTGGGAGCCGCCTTCTTCTGCGCCATGCTCTGCTTGTGCGTGGTTTTGAAGTGCTCACTTTCTTGGTTCATACGGTCTACCAGTCGCTCAATCAGCGTGCGGTCTTCGTCGGTCGTGGCAAAGAGGTAGCTGGCTTCGATGTAGCGGCAAACGGCGGCAAAAACCGCATCGGTTTGCGGGCGAACTTCGGTCAACGCGGGCAGTTTCCGCTCCACAGCCTTCTCCTGTCGTGTGGCGTAAGTCTGCTGAAACTCGTCATTCACGGTCTTCAACTGTGCCGTGACGGGCGCCAGTCCCAGTGCCGTCACCTCACTGCCGAATCGCTCCAAATCTTTCAACAATCCGCGCACCTCGGCCGTTTCGGCATCGACAGCCTTAAATTGTATGCCGGTGTAGACGCCAAACGCCTTGTCCAACGCTTTTGCCGCGTCGCGCACAGCCTGCACCGGCGATTTCTGTTGCGCACGTACCACGCCAAAAAGGTTCGTCAGCAAGTCGTCGCGCTGCTTGTCGAGTGCCTTCATTTGCTCGGTCTGCACCGTGGCCGTCGCCTGCTTGTTCAGTTCTGTTTCCAGTTCCAGGCAGTCGGCCCAAATCTTCAGCAACTCGTCCGTCAGATGCAACTTCTGTTTATCCACGGCTTTCACCAGCTCATACACGTTGAATTGGAACTGCAAATGATGCGAGTTACTGAAACGCACACAGTTGCTCCCCCTCAATTCTGAGAATCTTCGGCAACAGCAAAGGCTTCATTTTTGTTTTCATTTTGTTTTTCAAATTATAGGTTAATAAAATAATGAAAATGGGCGCCGACATGTCGCCATCCGGCGCCCATTTTTTTATGCTACTGAGTGACTCAGAAAGACTAAAATTCCTTTTTTCATGCTACTGAGCGACTCAGTAAGGCCTAAAATTCATTTTTCTCGCTTCTGAGTGACTCAGTAGAGCTTAAAATTCATTTTTCTTGTTTCTGAGCGACTCAGTAGAGCCTAAAATTCATTTTTCTTGTTTCTGAGCGACTCAGTAGAGCCAAAAATTTATTTTTCCTCTCGCCGAAGTATTCAGCGAGAGGAAAATCATCTTATTACTCTGCCACGGGGCGGACGCAGACGCCACCTGATTTCCAAGAATTATTAAACACGCTGAATGCCGGAAACAGGAAGAGCTGGTAGCATATATTAACAGACCATGGACCGCTGGTCTGATAATATGATCCGGCAAAAAACAATCCACCTGTCAAATAAGCCCTCCATCCGCAAGCTGGGAAAAATATAGTCTGATCGGGTGAGGACAGTTTGTTGTTGAAAGTCCAGCCGTTATTCCACACGCCTACAGTATTAGGTGTTCCGGACTGCTGCCCGTTGCTGCTAAATCCTGTGAAAGCATTGGGAGCAGGAACGTGAAATCCTACGGGGCAGGGATCGTAGATCGTCTTGATTACAGCATTGTCATTTGCTGCATAAGTAGTATTGTTGATCGACCATAGATTTTGATAAGTATAACCACCGTTTGCCGGGCTTTGTATCCAAGTTAATCCTGAAACATAAAGTTTATCAGGATTCTGGATGCCATTCTTTATAGACATATTGTCACCAGCATCCGGTGTAAAGTTACCTTCGGCAAGACTCTTGGTTCCTGGAAGCGCATCTTTATGGCCGAACTGATACATTGTACTTTGGTAGACTTCTTCCAATCCGTTATTTTGCGTGATGGTAATATAAGAAATTTCTTTTGAGCCTCCATTTCCTACTGCCTGTTCTACCTTCAAGCGTGCTTTGCGCGGCTGGGTATATACAGATCCCTTTTTTATTTGGACAAAGCCGAGGTTGTGCTTGGTAAATTTGTAAACTATGCCTTGATAATTGGTACAGGGAATGAGATCTAAAGCATCGGCTTTGTCAAACCATAGATGCCACGACCACATGATAGTACCTGCATCATTTTTGACGGCAATAACGGCATTGGCATTGCATATATTCTCTTTTGAGACCTTGAATTTGACGAAACTCTTGCTACCGTTTCCATGCTCATCCCAATCTACGGAAAGGTTTTCGACCAGTCCGCTGTGGTCGGCCCATACAATGTTTGCCTTTTTGGCACGATTGCCTACTGTCCGGTTAGCGTTGATATAGGGGGAGGTGATATTTACTCCATCGTGATCTTTGAAGTTCGTCAGAATATATTCCCCGGTAATACCTGCTTTATACGCGCTTTGATTGTCGACGCCAACGGTGGGCGATGCCGCGGTGGTGTGGATGGCATTACCATAGACCAGCGGAATGCGATAGTAGCCGGGAGCGGAAATCAGATAGCTGTTGGCTGTGTTCTGAATCGTGGCGCCGCGGTCGGCTTGATCAGATAGCTGTTGGCTGTGTTCTGAATCGTGGCGCCGCCGTCGGCTTGGTTGGCTAAGTTGTAAGGCGTTGCGGCGCTGCCTTTTTCGGGTGCAGTTTTCTGCACGTTGTTGTAGGCTTCCATGTGGTCGAAGATTTCTTTCGTCATCGTTACCGCTCCGCTTTCGGCAGCCGTTCCGCCATCGCCGTTCTCGGTGGTCAGGTTGGTCAGCCATGTAGGCTTGGTTTGCGTTTCGGGACCGAAATTTACGCCTCCGTCAGTGCTTTCCTGATAGCTCACCACTTTCCATTTAACAGCTTGGAAGGTGTTGGTCGCCGGGTCTTTACGATAACTCTTGATAGTGTAGGGAGTCGTGCTCGTCGTCTGGTCGTAGGCGATGACGGTCGGGTCGGTCGTCTCAATCTTATATTCCCAGCTACTGTTCTTTTCGGTCATCATATAGATCTTGGTCGTACCGGGTGCCCAGGTTTTGCCGCCAATGTTGGCCGTGATGTGGCTGTTGTCGGTGAACGTGATCACGATTTTTGCGCCCGAGGGAAGCGTCTGCGGCACCATCAGGAAGGTGTTGCCGTCTTTTACAATGACGGTGTTCAGTGTGCCGGAGGTTGGCTGGTTGAGGTTGTCGAGCTTAAAGTTCTGCGCGCCGCTCTGATTGCTCCAAGTCTTGGTGGCGAGGTCGAAATGGCCGGCGTTGCGGATGCCTTGGAACTCGATGCTCTGAATGGTCTTGTTCCCTGACAGGTTCGAGCCGATACCGAAGCGGATGGCTGTCAGGGCATGGTAGAACTTGAGGGGAACAATGTGGGGCATGCCGCCCGTGGACGTATAGTTAATAGGATCGG
>CAUURC010000090.1:0-10049 GCA_963547405.1 uncultured Prevotella sp. | reverse complement strand
AACTAACGAGATTACCAACTTTTAAAAGGACTTTATTAACCCGAACTCGCGTATAAACTATAGAAAAGAAGAATATGAACCCTTTTTATGAAGAATTGACAAACGAACAGAAATGTGCGGCATTGGGATTCGCTATTGATTTCTGTGGATGTAAGGAGCCATCACCAAGGCAATTTGCAGAACTACAGGAACTCTTAGCAAACATTCATGACGAGTTGGGAGTATCTCGCGAAGAAGTTGAGGCATTTGTTGGTAAGATGCAGGAAAATGGAAGACTTGCTTACGCCATTAGAGTCCTAAAGACAATCAAAAACGAGCGTATGCATGGTATGTTTTATCCTTATTACTACAGCATTGTTGCCACTTTGGGGTCTCGTGAGGGATTAGCAAAACTTGACAAGATTTTCAATGACGAGTTTGGATATAACAAGGAACAGATACAATTAATCTGGGATTTGTGTGAAATAAAAGATTTCAGAAAAGCGCTTTTCAAACAACGAACTCGTCACATCTGCTTTCTTCGCGCGATCCAAGGATAAATGCCAATAGAAGTATGCTAGAACTAGAAGATCAGAACTCCTTAACCACCTCCTATCCTACTCCCAAACGCAATGCCGTATCTTGAGATCACCATGCGGATGCATCTTTCTTAGGAGGCGTTTCTACATGTAAGATAATTGTATTATCTTTGTTTTAACAAGTGCATTAGAGGTTATTTTCTTTACGCATGATACAGAAAGTTACTACATTGTATATTTCAAAAATAAAAGAAATGAAAACTTCATTGTATGTTATAGGAGCGGAATCTCTGCACGAATGGGAACAAAGGAATAATCACCCCTCGTGTATTACCTTAACAGGAAATGTATCAGTTGATACATTCACAGAATTTGCATGTGATTTTGACTATACTCGATACGAACAAATTTCTTTTGAGAACCTAATTGTGCAAGATGCAGTTTACGAAAATGGCTATACTTGCGACTATGAGGAATATATTTCCCACATTGTTTTGCAGGATGGGATAAGGCTTTCTGTTCTTACTAAGCTTTATCTTAATATGACCTTCACCAAAAGTTTTGTCGTTTCTGATAAATGCGTATTTTCTGCAGATTATACGATTCTTGTACATATTCCTGAAACAAAAGAGTTGATCATTCCAAATTATGTGGAGCAGATAGGGATTGGAGCCTGTTGCGGTTATGAAAACATATCTATAGTCAAGTTAAATGATGGGCTAAAAAGTATAGAAAAGGAGGCTTTTATTTCTGCCGGCATGAACAACATAAATTTACCTGACAGCTTGGTTTCGTTAGGTGAAAATGTCTTTTTGATGTCAAAACTTGAAAACATCAGACTATCTAACTCCTTAAGCGGGATACCAGATGGATGCTTTGACTTATGCTTCTTGGAAAATATAGAAATACCTAAAAGTGTTAAATACATAGGAAAAAGGGCTCTTACAGGATTGTTATGGGTTGATAAGTTTGAAATACCAGAAGGTGTTGAGCGAGTCGGATATGATGCTTTTGAATCTATGGACTACATATCATTGCCATCAACTTTATTGGAAATAGCTCCTGACTTTTATTATGAGGAATGTATTGATGACCCAGAATACCCTCCATACATTGAAGTACATCCGGATAATAAAGTGTTCTTTTCAAAAGATGGGAGCTTGTATTTTAAAGGAACTGGGCTTCTTGCTATTGATAGTAAATATAACGGCCGCCCTAATGACTGTGTAGAAACATAAACGCCCATAGAGAATACGCAAATGAAAATAGATAAAGAATATCCTGCAACACACTCCATGTCAACATCATGGTATATGGCTGATGATGAGGGAAATGTAGGCATTATGCAATTCGATGATAATGGACCGATTCCGCTTGGTGTACGTCAGGACGGTAGCTTTGCTAACAATTTGATTTTTGGAGAAGGCTTTAATAAAAATGATGAGTGTGGCTCGATTCAACTTGACAAAGAGCAGCTTGATGAGTTGCTGGGGCAACCCCATTCCGTCAGCGAAGAAGACAATTGGTTTGATATCATTGTAAAAATAGATAAGAGCAAGAAAGAGTTGTTTATGAATATCGTAAATAACTCAAAGATTGATTATGAAGGTTGTATATCCGAAGAATATGGACTCTATAAGATTGATTGCTGGGATTGTACGAATGAAAAAGATAATTCGATAAAACATGATTCTGGACTTGATCAAATCATTAAGGCTGAAATCATAGAGTGTGTCTATAAAATTCCAGAGCTTGCAATGGATTGTGAGTACAATCATGACACAAAGCAAGATATATTTATAAAAGAATTTGACAATGCTCCCTACTATATCTACTTGCAGCCCTATTGGCCAGATATGGTACAAAAGCGTATGAACAAACCTTCTCACCCAGTAAAGATAGCGCAGATTGATGAGAAATGTCGTGACAAAATTCTAAAAATACCTGGGAAATTCAAAGATATCGACCGTATGCAGATTGCCCGATGGTATCCTTCTGTTGTTACTTCAATGGGAAACGCAATGCACGTTGGGGAGAATGAGTATGTGTTGTTACCTATGGAGGACGGAACAGAAAGATGGATCCTTACGGATAGATGGTCTTTTGACTATTACGAATTTTGTCCTACCAAGTTAGATAAGAGATGTGAGAAATGTGACTCAAAATGTGCATCTATGTTTAATCGCACAGACATACTTACCCCGACAATCCTATTTATAACTTCTGCCAAATATGAGCATCAGAATTTCTGGACGGACAATAAACTGAGGAATTTTGAAGATAAACTTGTAGCATTGAGTTATCTACCAAAGTTCCCTCAAAAAAGTAATCAACACTACGTGTCCATACGAGATATAAAAAAAGATTTAACACACGATAAGCTTTGTGATATATTTAGTCGATCTTACGCCTGGCTTGAAAACGCTATATCTACCTTACGTCCTAACGTCATTATCATAGATGACAGGGCTTCTTCTGTGTTTCAAACAAAGTTTCCGATAAGTCAGCATCTTGTGGAAATCAATGCGGAATCATATCCTATATATCTAAGGTCAGAACTTTCTGTCTATAAGGAAACAATAAGCAGATTGTCAGAAATGCCATATCGAGGCTCATTGGCAGCAAGTTCATATTCGATAGAGGAAATGGAAGAACTCAAAAAGCAGGGTAAGGCGCATGATTGAAATTCTATCTATAGACCTTAGCAACTATTGCACCAAACAATGTCCTTTTTGCTATAACCATAGTAGTAAGGATGGCGAAAGGAAGATATGGAAACCACAAGAAGTTATTCATTTTGCTTCTGATTGTATTGCCCATGGCATCAAGGCAGTTTCGCTTGGTGGCGGAGAACCTTTTGAATATGATGGTATATTTGATATCATAGATGCTTTGTACGACAGATGCTATTTGTCAATAACAACGAATGGGCTTCCACTACAGAATGATTTTCTTTGGAATAAGCTCATGCACTACCAGCCTGATAAGATTCATATTACAATACACTATCCTGATAAGGAGCAGGAAGTTGTAAGGGTTCTTAATCAGATACAAAGATTGATACAGACAAATATCAAACCAGGTGTTAATCTTCTTGTTGGTGCCGATAACGTTGTTGCAGTACAATCTGTATATAAGAAGTTGTGTGAGATTATTTCTGCAGACCAAATTATCATCATTCCTCAAAGATATAGCAACACCCCTACTCCCAAACAGCTGGCAATGGTTGCAGGTGGGAAGCCCTTTCAAAGCCCTTCATGTCTGTTAGCATGTAAACGCCCTCAAAATTTCGCTTCCGTATCATGGGATAAGAAAGTAAACTCATGTAGTTATGCGCACGGGAAACAAGAACTAAAGACATTAGACTTCGCTGGAATGATTGACGCACTTAACAAAGTAAAATGGAAAACATGCAATGCCATTGATTAAGTACTATTCTTTTATTAATGAAGAAAGGATTATGTAAATTATCCTTAGACGATATATCCGCTTACCTGAATCAAAAAGGGCTGACACCATAAATTGATGCCAGCCTTTTTTGATTATATATCGCACAAGCCATAAACTGAACGTTCGAGATTATTACAGCTTTTTGATAAGCAAGATTTTATTTTCTATTTGCTTTGAATTATAGAAATGGTGCCAATAGATGGGCAAACCAACCTTTGAACTTCTGCCATCCGTTTCGCCATTGATTCCAGCTTTCATCAGTCAACCTGAAGCAATCAGCCTTTTCTTTATTAAACAAATAATCAAGTTGAGCAGTGGTGCATGCATCTACGATTACCGCGTTTTCCTCGTAATCCCAACTAAGGCTTCTTGCATTCAAATTAGCACTACCCACTGTACAAACACCTCCATCTACTGTTATAATCTTTGTATGATGAAACCCCGGTTTGTACATCCACACTATGCACCCGGCCTTTGCGAGTTGGCGGGCATTGTAGAAGCCACAATCTGGTGTCAGCGGAATATCACTCTTGATACTCAGCATGATTTCTACCTTCACGCCCCGACCGACAGCTCGTTTCAGCGCTTTCTTGATGCTGCGATTAAGTGTAAAATATGGATTAATCAACTTTATACTATCCTGTGCTCTATTAATGGCAGACAAGTAGAACGTCCGGATAATCTTGTTGCTAACACGGGGCTCGCGATTGATGATACCGACCATCTTGTTGCCGCATGATTCACATTCATCGGGCTTGAGATTCCTGAAATACGAAATATCCTTGCCCCCATTCATGTATCGACTTTCGTCTACGTGTCGACTGGCAACCTTGTTCCACATCTTCAAGAAAATATGTTGCAGCGTATTCACTTCTTCGCCCGAAATGCGACAGTGCATATCATGCCATTCGCCAACCACTTCCGTACCTTTTATATAATAGTCGGCAACATTCATTCCTCCCGTATAAGCAATTCTACCATCAATGACTACGATTTTACGGTGGTCGCGCGCAAACACATGGTTAATCCATGGAAAAGTGATGGGATCGAATTTGTATATTTCTATACCTGCAGCCCGAATGCTATCCAAATGGCGTTGCTTTAATGGACGGTTATTAGAAGAGTTTCCGAATGCATCAAAAAGAGCTCTTACCTCGACACCCTCATGAGCCTTGACCATAAGTAGTTCAAACAGCATTCGTGCTATAGAATCGTTTCTAAAATTAAAGTATTCGAGATGCACGCTTTCTCTGGCCTGGCGGATAGCCTTGAACAAATCGTCAAACTTCTGCTGCCCATCCGTCAGAAGCGTCACAGAATTGTTATGACTGAATGTAATCTGTTCATTCCGGAGATCTTGCACGATGAGTGAGTCTGCTCTTTGGGCATGGGCTATGCTTACGGGTAATAAAATGAATAATAAGCAATATGTAAGAATCCTGAAAGCACGTCTGACAAAAAGCTTCATAATTACGTTCTTATTACAGCAAAGTTGCCGCGTAACTATCTACTACACCCATCAAATGATTCTCTTTGTCGACAACCAAAACACTATGGATTTTGTTGTCGTGCATGATTTTCTGTATCTCAGATATCTTCGTCTTAGGAGAAACCTGTTTGGGATTACATGTCATAATGTCACTCACGGTCTTATCGAAGAATTCTGCTTGCCACTTCTCCATGGCCCTTCTGATGTCGCCGTCTGTAATGAGACCAACTACACGATTATCTTCGAGCGAAACACCAAGTCCCAGCTTACCTTTGCTCACATGGATGATGGCCTCTCCCAAGTGCATATCTTTCGAGATGATAGGCAAATCTTCTGTCCGCATAACATCTTCTGCCGTAGTCAATAGTTTACGACCGAGTTCACCTCCCGGATGGAATTGCGCGAAATCGCGTGGCTTGAAATCTCTGACAATCATCAATGCCACCGCTAATGCGTCGCCCATAGCCAAGGCTGCTGTCGTGCTGCTGGTTGGAGCGAGATTGAGCGGACAAGCCTCGTGATCAACCCACACCTTGATATGAGCGTTACTATATTTAGCAAGCAATGAATCGGGATTACTTGTCATAGAAATAATTGGCACGTTCATGTGCAGTACCATCGGAATAAAACGAAGTAATTCATCTGTCTGGCCACTATTGCTCAGCGCAAGCACAACGTCCTCAGATGTCATGACTCCCAAATCTCCATGATATACGTCGAGCGGATTGATAAAGAAAGCAGGAGTACCTGTCGAAGCGAGTGTTGCCGCTATCTTTGCTCCGATATTTCCACTTTTACCTACTCCTGTTACAATCACTTTTCCATGACAGGAATATATCATCTCCACAGCTTTCTCGAAACTTTCATCCAACTGCGTTGTGAGATTATAAATTGCTTCAGCTTCGTCTTTCAGACATTGTATGCCATATTGCTTGGCTTCTTTTATCCTTTCCTCTATATTGGTTTTCATCTGAGCAAAATAAGAATTTTATGTTATCACTTTAATATGTCTCGAATTAACTCTTCGAGTTTCTCCAATTCCAGCATGTTGGCTGCATCAGACAATCCTTGATCAGGATTAGGATGCACTTCGAAGAAATATCCGGTAGCACCAAAAGCTTTAGCTGCCAATGCCATCATCGGAACAAACTTACGATCGCCGACTGTCTTACCATCTCCCGCACTCGGTCGTTGTACGCTATGTGTGCAGTCCATGATAACATTCGGAACTATCTCCTTCATGTCAGGAATATTTCTAAAATCAACGACCAGATTATTATATCCCAAACAATTACCTCTTTCGGTCAACCAAACTTCCTTAGCACCACTTTCTATAGCTTTCTCTACAGGATACTTCATGTCCTTACCGCTTAGGAATTGTGCTTTTTTTATATTAATGATTTTCCCTGTCTTGGCCGCTGCCGTCAATAAATCCGTTTGTCTACACAGGAATGCAGGAATCTGTATGACGTCGCAAACCGCGCCAACAGCTTCAGCCTGACAACTTTCATGAATATCTGTGAGTATTCTCAGTCCGTATTTTTCTTTTACATCGGCTAGCATTTGAAGTCCATCCTCCATTCCTGGTCCACGAAAAGAATGAATTGAAGTGCGATTAGCCTTGTCGAACGAGGCTTTAAAGATGATATCTACACCAAGGGTCTTGCGAATTTTCACAAGTTCCTGTGCAACCGTATCAAGGAGCTGGGCTGATTCGATTACACAAGGACCGGCAATAAATATTGGGGATGACTGAAAATTATTCATGATTTGTAAACATTTTAAGATCTTTCTCATCATCCGCACGGATAATATGAATATCACGCTGCGGAAATGGAATTTCTATATGATGTGCATTGAGTGTGTTATAGATTACCTCCATTATTTCGCCCTCTGAATGTGATTGCTGCAGAACAGGAACCCATGCTATCACCTTAAAGTTGATACTATCAGCACCAAACCCTGCAAATACCACTTTCACGTCGCGACTCTTATCCAAAAACTCCAATTTCTTAATCGCTTCAACAAGAATCGTTTTCACCTCGTTAGCATTAGTTCCATAGGCCACGCCAATAGGAATTACCGAAAGGCCATAGCCATGATTCTTTGTAAGGTTCTTGTAATTTTTAGTAAAAAGTTGGCTATTCTGAAAGGCGATAACACTTCCATCTACCGCATCCAGTTGGGTGCTCGTATATGAGATAGAACTCACTTTTCCACGTATGCCATCACATTCTATCCAGTCGCCGATTTTAATACGACCGGCCATTAGAGATATACCATAATAGATATTTTCCAGAATATCCTTCATGGCAAAACCAATACCGGTAGACAAGCCTGCAGAAACAACGACCAACCATGAGTTATTAACATTGAAAATAGACAGGCTAATTAATATCCATGCTCCCCATATCACTACTTGAATGACATTTTTCGACATGGCTGTCCGACTGATATAGGTAGTCGGATCCATTTTCTTAAAGTGATATTCAAGCCACTCAACAACTGTATGATTCAAATATTTGAATATAAAATACAATATCATGACTTGTGAAATCCCCATGATACTTAGTGTAAAGTTGGGATTGTCGATAATCCTCTCCATAAAGATTCTCCAAGTCGTATCACTGAGATTGAATACATCTGCCGCCCAATAAATGGAAACAATTATAGAAACTATGCCCAAGACGGGTAGAATCACTTGATAAACCAGTTTGAAAAACCAAATCTCATTGATAGTCTTTTCTCCGGTGAAGTATCCCTTCCGTTTACCATAGTTTTGCAAAATGCCTTGAATACAGGTTATCGTAAGAATACACGTGAGCTGCATAATCCACCAAATGAGCAACTGAACAGACAACAAAACATAACCTATCCATGCACAAATAAGCGATATTAAAAACATGCCTAAAGACATATATGTATAAAAGACGTCTGATTTAGGTATTTGTTTGTTATTGTGTTGAATAGCCATCCACTGCCAAATGGTACAACCCAACAAAACAGGCGGGAAAAGCAATTCTACCAAATCATTAGGAATCAAGACTATTCGGAATGAAATAACCAAAAAGCCCACAACTAACAATGGTATGTAGATACGATAACCCGCTTTGATTTGATGCCCATCTAGCCTAATTAGCAATGATATAGAGATTACTCCCATAAGCCAAGCATATTCTACAAGTAGCTGACTTGCCATAATAATAAAGTTCTGGTCTATCCAAATCATACGAATAATACCAAGAACTATCGCAAACGTAATCACTGTTGTGGCCAAGAAAATACAGGTTCGCTTTTCTAAAAAAGATTCAGCTACCGTGTGCTCGTCAGCCTTATTCAATAATCGAGAAAAGAACTGACTGACTTTCTCATTGCTAAGGATACGTGACAGAAGTAGTCTGACAAAAATAAAATTAAGAAAAACCGAAAAGATTCCCCATCCCACAATAAGTACCATTAATGCGAACAAGACCTTTGCATCCCAGTCCGATCTCACTTTCCTATCTATTTTGTATTTATCGAGAATCGTTTCTGCAGTTTCTTGAAGATTATGATGGAGATTTTTCAGTATTGAAAAATAGTTATCGCTTCCATTATTGAATATATTGTTCTGTATTTCCTTGTAGCGTTTATTGGCATAATCATCCAAATTTTTCAAATGGTCTTCAGTTAGTTTATAATAACGAATAAACTCTTTAAACTGTGCTGCATTCTCATTAAGTGTCTTTCTGATATTTACTGCCAACGCCAGACAAACACTCCGGTCAGTTTGCTCCTTTTGGGATAGCGACATCAACGGCATATTGCTCAGGTTGATAATCAAACTATCAAAGCGTGCAATTTCATTATTTGTTTTGGTTATGAACAGATTAAACGGTTTAACCGTTTCCTTAAATTCACGATACTGCGCTGTCGCTTCATGACATGCATAGCTAAGATCAAACACATATCCTTGTTTTTGTGAATAAAGCATGAGCGAGTTCTGGTTGCTTTTATTCATGATACGATACATGTCTTGCTCTACTTGTTTCTGTTGTTCTTTCAGATAATCTGATTGCCGCTCAAGGGCATCATATTGTTCAGTAAGTTCCTGTCGAAGAATGGAGAGAGTCTTAGACAAGTCACGCTCTTTCAACACGGCCTTTGAGGAAATTGAAACGAACATGACAAGCAACAAAGAAATAAATAATCTTTTATTCATAAACGACCCTTTTCATATGATTTGCTTCTATAAAGCAGAAGCAAAAAGCTGTGATATTGCTGCAAAGATAGCTAAAAGTATAGATAATACTGCGACAGAATCATATTTTTTCAATTTGTTCTGCGCAAAATACGGACATCTTGCACGCTTATGGATACCCTTTTGCCTGTTCTGCGTTTCGGGTACCACTAACACTTGTTTTATGGAACAAGCAACATTGTTCCCAAATATCGTTCGAGAAGGTTTACTGCCAATCGATATTTTTTGGCATTACGTTCATGTCCTTACGCGAGTTCGGGATAAGCTTAGTATAAAAATAGTTCTAACTGCCTTGATTTTTCCACATATACAGGCAGTGCCTCCGGCTTATTCTCAAAAAAGCAATATGCAG
>CAUURC010000089.1:0-10054 GCA_963547405.1 uncultured Prevotella sp. | reverse complement strand
ATTTGCAAGAAAAGGATACTATAAAAGCCGTGAAATGGCTGGATAAAGGATTGGCTTTGGACCCTTATAATGCAGATGCATGGACCACGCGAGCCTATATCAGCTTAGCGCGGAAACGTTGGAAGGACGCTGATATGGAGTTAGGCAAAGCGATTCATTTGAAACCAAAGTTTGTTAGCAATTATGTGAATCGTGCCTTGGCCCGTCTCAATGTGAATAACTTGCGAGGAGCAATGGCTGATTATGACATGGCTTTAGACTTGGATCCTAAGAATTTTCTTGCTCATTATAATCGTGGACTATTGCGTATGCAGTTGGGTGACGACAATCGTGCTATTATCGATTTCGATTACGTTATCCAAATGGAGCCACAGAATATGATGGCTATTTTTAACCGAGCTGTGCTTCACGACAAAACTGGTAATCTGCGAGCTGCTATCCGTGATTATTCTATGGTGATAGACCAGTTTCCAAACTTTTGGACAGGACTGAGTTATCGAGCCAGCTGTTATCGTCGTTTGGGAATGACAGCCAAGGCTGAATTGGATGAGTTCCGCATTTTCAAGGCGCAGATGAACAAACGCTTAGGTATCCAGCCACGTTGGACGAAGAACATGCACCGAGCCGTGCGAAAACGCAGTGAGATTGATCCCGAAAAGTATAACCAACTCGTTGTTGCTGATGAGAATACCGTGGAGCACGAATATAAGAGCGAGTTCCGTGGACATGTTCAGAATCGCAATGTCGAGTTACAGATTCTTCCACTTTTTGCTTTGTCTTATTCGCCTTATGCCAATGGTGTGAGCTCCATTCAGATGTATGATAAGACTGTTGAAGAGTTCAATGCCCGCTTGCATCCTGTGCAACCGCTTTTCATATCGTGCAATCCCAGACAGTTGACCGAGGAGGAAAGCCGTGTGTATTTTAACAATATCGATCATCTGTCGGCCCAGATAGCCGCAGCGAAACATGTTGCTGACGTCCTTCCACTTCTTTTTCAGCGTGCTGTTACCTATAGTGTCATTCAGAATTTGGATGCGGCTTTAGCAGATTTCGACACCTACTTGCAAGAAGATTCCACCAATGTGTTGGCTTACTGGCAGCGTAGCGTCTGTCAGATGCAGTTCAGCCATTTTACCGGTGATGCCATGCAGACCCGATTAAAGAATGCAGTGGTTATCAGCGATCTGGATAAGGCCATCCATCTAAGTCCTTCGAGTCCCTACCTTTATTATAATAGGGGTAATGTCTATGCCCTACAGAAGAATTATGAGCAGGCCATAGATGATTATACCCGTGCCATCGCTTTGGAGTCAAAGTTGGCCGAAGCTTATTTTAATCGTGGTGTTTGTAGAATTGAAGCCGGCCGGAAGAAAGAAGGCGCGGCGGATTTAAGCAAGGCCGGCGAGCTGGGGCTTTACAATGCCTATGCCGTGCTGAAGCGTTATGCCAAGTAATACTTATATTTTAAAAAGTACAGGATTGCCATTTAGCGAGTAAAACAGTTTTTGCCTTATGTTATTGCTAAGTTGTGACTAAAATCATCCATAGATATCTTTTTTAGCCTGTATGATAAAGCTATTTGTCTGAATTTCAGTCGGTTTTCCTTATATTTCTTATTTCGTTTCAAAAAATAGTGTTATTTTTGCCCCCGATTCAAAAAAATACTAGTTGTTATGGTAAAAATCACTTTCCCAGACGGATCTGTTCGTGAGTATGAACAGGGCGTTACTGGTTTGCAAATTGCCGAGAGTATTTCACCGGCTCTCGCCCGCGACGTTGTATCTTGCGGCGTAAATGGTGAAACAGTAGAGCTGAATCGCCCAATCAATGAAGACGCGACTATTGCGTTGTACAAGTTTGATGACGATGAAGGCAAACACACGTTTTGGCATACTTCGGCCCACTTGTTGGCAGAAGCCTTGCAGGAACTCTATCCAGGTATTCAGTTTGGTTTCGGTCCGGCCATAGAGAACGGCTTCTTCTATGATGTAATGCCGGCGAATGGGCAGACGATTTCTGAGAATGACTTCTCCCGAATTGAGGAGAAAATGAAAGAGCTGGCCAAGAAAAACGAAGTTGTAGTTCGTCGTGATGTTTCAAAGGCCGATGCCTTGAAGGAATTTAAGGCCGATGGTCAGGAATATAAATGCGAGCATATCGATTTAGACTTGGCAGACGGAACTATTTCTACTTACACACAGGGTAATTTCACCGATCTTTGTCGTGGTCCGCACCTTGTTTCTACAGGTGCGATTAAGGCCATTAAGATAACCAGCGTGGCCGGTGCGTTCTGGCGTGGCGATGCCAAGCGTGAGCAGATGACCCGTATCTATGGTATCACTTTCCCAAAGAAGAAAATGCTTGATGAATATCTCATCATGCTCGAAGAGGCAAAGAAGCGCGATCACCGTAAGATAGGCAAGGAAATGGAACTCTTTATGTTCTCAGACCGTGTAGGTAAGGGATTACCAATTTGGTTGGCCAAGGGAACGGATTTGCGTTTGCGCCTACAGGATTTCCTACGTGGACTTCTTCGCCCCTATAATTATCAAGAGGTGATAACACCGGGTATCGGTAGTAAGAGCCTTTATGTTACTTCAGGGCATTATGCCCATTATGGTAAGGACGCTTTCCAGCCTATTCATACTCCGGAAGAGGATGAAGAATACATGCTGAAACCGATGAACTGTCCTCACCATTGTGAAGTCTACGCCCGTAAACCGCGCTCCTATAAGGATCTGCCGCTGCGTATTGCCGAGTTTGGCACGGTTTTCCGCTATGAGAAGAGTGGCGAGTTGCATGGCTTGACCCGTGTGCGCAACTTCACACAGGACGACGCGCATATCTTCGTACGTCCGGAACAGGTAAAAGCCGAGTTTGAGAATGTTATCGATATCATTCTAAAAGTTTTCAAAACATTCAATTTTGAGAACTACGAAGCTCAGATTTCGCTCCGTGATCCTAAAGATAAAGAAAAGTATATCGGTTCAGATGAGATTTGGGAAGAGAGCCAAAACGCTATCCGTGAGGCTTGTAGAGAGAAAGGTTTGAAGGCTCATGAAGAGATTGGCGAGGCCGCTTTCTATGGTCCTAAGCTCGATTTCATGGTGAAAGACGCTATCGGTCGTAAATGGCAGCTGGGTACTATTCAGGTAGACTATAATCTTCCGGCGCGCTTCAAGCTGGAATATACGGCAGAGGACAACTCTAAGCAGACACCGGTGATGATTCATCGTGCGCCGTTTGGTTCGATGGAGCGTTTCACGGCCGTACTCATTGAGCATACAGCCGGCCATTTCCCCTTGTGGCTGACCCCGGATCAGGTTTCGATTCTGCCTATCTCAGAGAAATATAACGACTATGCCAAAAAGGTGGCTAAGTATTTGGACAGCGTGGGCGTACGTTCGCAGATCGATGACCGCAACGAAAAGATTGGCCGAAAGATTCGTGATAACGAATTGAAACGTGTTCCTTACATGGTTGTCGTGGGCGATAAGGAAGCCGCCGAAGGCACCGTTGCCATGCGCAAGCAGGGTGGTGGAGAGCAAGCTACTATGACCATGGAAGAGTTTGGCAAGCGCATCAACGCTGAATGTGCGGAAATGCTGAAAGCCGTGAATGGATAACGATTCTGTCTTTCCATTAAAAAGCTAAAAGCTATTCCCACAGCATGTGAGTGTAAAGTAAACAGTGGCTATTATCCGTAGCATAGTTCTGTTTATTTTACACTCTTTTTTTGGCCCTCACACGACACGGATGCAAGTAGATTTTGTAAATTTTATATCATTAAAAACGTACTTCTAAAATCTACCATCTAGCAAATAAGATACAACTAAATTACTGTTTGCATGCTTAAAATTGAACTTTTTATGTGCATTTTATAGCTTGCCACCGCTCATTGCTGCCCTTTTACAGCCTAAAAGCTATGCTTTTGCATTGTAAAAGGGCTGCTTTTACATGGTAATAGTTATGCTTTTACATGGTCAAAGCTATGCTTTTACCGTGCGAAAGGCCCCTTTTTGTAGTTAAAAGCTGCTCTTTTAAAAGGTTGTAGTGAGGGAGTAACAGGTGTTTGATGCAAAAGCGTTTGATTATCAGCGGTTTACGAAATCGTCAAATTACGGGCGTTTTTCAGCCATGAATATAGTTTCGTGATTTCTAAGGCCACTTTTTTAGAAGAAAAGTAAAGATTTTTCGCATGTATTTCTTTTCTTTTCCACGATTTGCGTTATCCATATATTCTTCATATCTTTGCGCAAAACGGTATGAAACAAGGAAGTATCGTTATGATATAAACCTTTTAAACACTTTTTCCATGGTATTAGAAATAGCAATAAGGCTTGTAACCGCCATGCTTTTAGGTGGTATTATCGGTATAGAACGCGAATATAGAGCTAAAGACGCAGGGTTTCGTACGCATTTCTTAGTGGCAATGGGAAGCGCGTTGTTTACCATCATTTCGCAATACGGCTTTGCCGAAGCCCTGAAAGACTCTTCGCGAGTGGCAGCTCAGGTCGTTTCGGGTATCGGATTTTTGGGTGCCGGTATCATCATTTTCCAGAAAAACATGGTGCGAGGACTGACAACCGCCGCCGGATTATGGGTGACGGCTGCCATCGGTATGGCCTGTGGAACGGGCATGCATCTGGTTGCAGCCATCACAACGGTATTGGTAATTCTCGGATTGGAGGTACTCAACTATATGCTTCCGCAAATGGGCACCACCATCGTGCAGCTATCATTTATCGCGCCCAGCAAGGAGCGAGCCAGAAGCGTATTGCAGGGTCTGAAAGAAGACTCTCTTGAGGTTTGTTCTTATCATCTGGAGTATGTCCCAAACGGAAAGACCGATGCCTATTCTATCGTTATGGAAATCAAGATGAAGCGAGGAGGACATATCGAGCGGCTTATAGAAAATATGCAGGATTTTGACGGTGTCACGGTAACCAGTCTGGAATAACCTCTCGTCTGCGACTTGTTTACCCCTTGAGAAGATGAATGATAGTCTTAAAAAACAGCTTGTGACCTATGCCGATTATTACGAAACAGATGGTTTCATGCAGGGCGATCCCAGCTGGTTTATGCATCAGGTAGATGGAATTGCCAACCGGGAAACGACGGCTTTTGTCGCTTCTTGTCTCAGTTATGGCAATCGCAAGTTGTTTATGCCTAAGATTCTGCAATTGCTCGACATGGCCCATGCCGATTTATATCAATGGATATACAATGGCGAATATCAAGCCATGATTCCCGATTCGGATGTCACCTTCTATCGTCTGCAAACCTATCATCACATGCGGCAGCTTTTTGACGGACTGCACGAACTCTTTCTGGCGCATCATACCTTAAAAGCTTTCTTGCAGTCAAAGGGCATTACGACAGCCATGGGAGCCATCGAGGCCATCACCCGCTATTTTGCGTCTTGGGATGTGGGCCACTTGATTCCCCGCACAACAGCCTCGTCATGCAAACGTGTCTGTATGTTTCTGCGCTGGATGGTGCGCGACCATTCACCCGTAGATTTAGGTTTGTGGCCGTTTATTGATAAACGGACGTTGCTCATGCCACTCGACACGCATGTTCTGCAAGAAGCAATCCGGCTGAATCTAATTCAAAGTAAATCCACGACCATGAAAACGGCCATCGTTCTTACCGAAGAACTCAAGAAAGTTTTCCCCACCGATCCGCTGAAGGGCGACTTTGCCTTGTTCGGATATGGCATACAACCCTATACATCATCGTAAGTCGATACTGCGCATGATGAAAAGAGGGGTGAAGTTAGTAAAAGAGCAAAGAATAAAAACAGGTAGGGAAGGGGATAAAAGGTATAAAAAGCAACACCCTCTATCATCATAAAAGGATGATAGAGGGTGTGTTCTTTTAAGCGTTAATGGCTTAGAAAGGGAGGTCATCGGCACTTCCAGCTTCAGGAGCAGGGGCAGATTGTGGCATTGGTTCTGCAGAAGGAGCAGGCGCCGGCCCAAAGTTGGGAACTTGTGGCTGCGGTGCAACGGTGGTATTGGGGTCTACCTGACGTACGTCAAAGGCCCGAATGCTGTTGAACCAACGACCTTGATACTCATGAGCGTCGATGTCGAACGACACATTTACTTCCTGAGCGACCTGGATATTGAACCGTTGGAGACGGTCTTCTCCAAATACATCGAACACCATTTTCTTAGGATAGGCATCGTGAGTTTCAATAACAAAACTCTGAACTACCCATTCTCCTCGTGCAGAGGTGCCGCGACGTGGTTCAAGCGCAGCGATAACTTTTCCTTGTAAATCCATATTATCTTTATTGTTTTCTTGTTTTCATACCTGCGGAGAGGCCCGCTTACAGTTTGCGAAATTAATAAAATTGTTCTAAAAAAGAAAACATTTTAGACCTTTTTTTTGTGATTCAGAATTGTATTTCGTATTTTTGTACTTCATTAATACTGAAAACTTTAAAGATAACAATATGAGGTTTACACTATCTAGCAGCGCCTTAAATAGCCGCTTGCAATCTCTTGCTAAAGTAATCAATAGCAAAAACGCGCTTCCTATTTTAGAGTGCTTCCTTTTTGAAGTGAGTGACAAGCGTTTGAAAATTACGGCTTCAGACAGCGAGAATATCATGCAAAGCGAAGTAGCACTTGATGAATGCGACATTGATGGTAACTTTGCAATAGCCAGCCACACTATTCTTGACGCGGTAAAGGAATTGCCGGAACAACCTCTTACATTCGATATCGACACCAATACCTATTCTGTAAAAGTTATTTATCAGAATGGTCTTTATAACTTTACGGCCCAGAACGCGGATGAATATCCACGCGCACAGGCCATTCCCGACAGTGCCACCGCATTGACTATCGAGTCTGCGACACTGGCCGAAAACATCAGCCGCTGTATTTTTGCAACGGCTCAAGACGAGTTGCGTCCCGTGATGAATGGTATTTACTTCGACTTAAAGGCTGATTGCCTTGCCGTGGTTGCCAGTGACGGACATAAACTTGTCAGAAACCAGAACTTCAACATTAAGTCTGATATGCCGGCTTCTTTCATTTTGCCTAAAAAGCCTGCGCTGTTGCTCAAAAACTCTTTGGCCAAAGACAATGAGGAAGTTACCATCAAATTTGATGAACGCACGGCAGAAATCAGTTTTAAGGGCGGCACGCTGAAATGCCGACTGATTGAAGGTAAATATCCGAATTACAACTCGGTAATTCCTCAAAACAATCCCAACAAAATGACCATCGATCGAAAGGGACTCATCGGAGCATTGCGTCGCGTATTGCCATTCGCCAGCGAGAGCAGCCAGCTTATTCGCTTACGTTTGGAAACAAATAAACTGGAACTCAGTTCGGAAGATATCGACTTCTACACAAGCGCAAAGGAACAGATGGTCTGCGACTATGCGGGAAATCCAATGAGCATAGGCTTCAAGGGTGGTTCGCTACAAGATATTCTCTCCAACTTTGAATGTGATGATATCGTATTTGAGTTGGCTGATCCCAGTCGGGCAGGCATTATCGTTCCGGCCGAAGAGAATGGAACAGAGAGCGTACTCATGCTGCTCATGCCTATGCTGTTGAACGATTAAGAGAAACTATTATAGAGCCAACAGCCTCCCTGACTTATCACAGGGAGGTTATTTTTTTGATATAAAGAATATGAAACTGAATTTAACAAAGCCACTGATTGTTTTCGATTTGGAATCAACAGGACTGGATATCGTCTCTGACCGCATTATTCAAATCTCATATATCAAGGTACACCCTAACCAAACGGAAGAGCGTGGCAGCCTACTCATCAACCCCGGCAAAGCAATTCCGCCCGAAGTGGCCGAGCTGACGGGCATTCGTGACGAAGATGTCGCTACGGCACCCACCTTCAAGGCTGTGGCTGCGCAATTAGAAAGTACGTTCAAAGGTTGTGACTTCGCCGGGTTTAATTCAAACCACTTCGATATACCACTACTGGCAGAAGAATTCCTGCGTGCCGGAATAGACTTTGACTTCTCGAAATGCCGCCTTATCGACGCGCAAACGATTTTCCACAAAATGGAGAAAAGAAATCTGGCCGCCGCCTATAAGTTCTATTGCGGGCGGAAAATGGAAGAAGACTTTGAAGCCCATCGGGCCGATCATGATGCCGAAGCAACCTACAGGGTGCTGATGGGTGAACTGGATATGTATGCTCCGGGCAAGCAAGAGGAGCCGGAAAGACAGCTCGAGAACAACATGGACGTGCTGAATGAGTTCTCAAAGAATAATAACAATGTGGATTTTGCGGGGCGTATTATCTGGAAAGAAATGAAAGACGCGCAGGGCAAACCTATCTTAGATAAAGACGGAAAGCCTCAGATGCAGGAGGTTTTTAATTTCGGAAAATACAAAGGGTGGGTTGTTTCCGATGTGCTCCATCGCGATTCGGGCTATTATAGTTGGATGTTGGCCAGTGAGTTTACCAACAACACCAAGCAAGTGTTGACCAGAATCAGACTACGCGAGTTTAATAAGAACAACAACCATTAAAACAACGATTTCATGATTGGACTGAAGCCGCTGTTCAAGCAATGCGTGTTGACTGCCTATATGGTATTGGCAGTAGGCTCATCATGCCATGCGCAGGAATTACAGACCAAGGTTATTGTCAACCATGCACAGATACAAGGTACTGACGCAAGTGTTTTTGAGCAGCTGCAGAGCCAAATAACGCAGTTTCTGAACGAACATAAATGGACGGCACTTCACTTTGAGAATCATGAACGTATCCCTTGCAACTTGAATATCACGGTGACAGGCTATGAAAAAGAAAACAATCGCTTCACCTGTAAAGCTCTTATTCAAGCTAACAGACCTATTTACAATTCGTCATATACAACTACAATCTACCATAATACTGACAATGACTTTAACTTCGAATACTCACAATTCGATCAGTTGAACTTCAATCTGCAGAATATTGACAACCAATTAACTGCCCTGTTGGCCTACTACGCTTACCTGATCATAGGCATCAACTTGGATTCTTTCAGTCAGATGGGAGGAGATGATTACTTGTCTCTGTGTATGGACATTGCCAACAACGCGCAAGGTTTGAACTTTGCTGGATGGAAAAGTTTCTCTGACCAACGCAACCGATTTGCTATTATCAACGGGTATCTGGACGAAGGTATGCGTCCGTTGCGTCAGTTACAATATGACTATTATCGCACGGGGCTTGATATTATGGTTGAAAACCCATCCAGAGGCAGGGCCAACATTTCAACAGCTTTGGAAAACGATTTGAAAAAGTGTCATGAAGCCCGCCCACTCAGTCCTTGGCCACAGATCTGGACGGATTTTAAAAAAGACGAACTGGCCAATATCTATCAAGGACACGGCTCTGCCAAAGAAAAAGAGACGGTTCATGATATTCTGATTAATATCAACGCAAGCCAAAACAACGCTTGGGAAAAAATCATTCAATAATGCTTAAACAATTATACATCAAGAATTTCACGCTCATCGACGAACTCAATATTCAGTTTCATCAAGGGTTCTCGGTCATAACGGGTGAGACGGGTGCCGGAAAGAGTATTATTTTAGGAGCCATCGCGCTTCTGTTGGGGCAGAGGGCTGATACTAAATCGATTAAGCAAGGCCGTGATAAGTGTGTCGTAGAAGCTCACTTCGATTTATCAAGATACGATATGCAGGAGTTTTTCTTGCAGAATGATATAGACTATGATGATACAGACTGCATTATCCGACGCGAAATTAATAGGAATGGAAAAAGCAGAGGGTTTATCAATGACCAGCCGGCAGCAATCGGATTGATGCGAGAACTGGGCGAACATCTTATAGATATTCACAGCCAACATCAAAATCTCTTACTCAACAAAGAAGATTTTCAACTCAATATTGTAGATATTCTGGCTAAAGATGATGATATCCGACAAGCGTATCGGCAATCTTATGAGGCGTATAAGGCTGCCGTTGCTCAGCTGGAGGCGTTGAAGGAAGAGATACAAAAGAATCTACAAAACGAGGATTTCTTAAGGTTTCAGACTAAAGAATTG
>CAUURC010000088.1:0-10085 GCA_963547405.1 uncultured Prevotella sp. | reverse complement strand
TCGCGTCACGTCCGTAAGGCGATTATGCAAGGGCTTTTAAATTTTGCATTGACTCCCAAAGATATTTATGACAGAAAGAAGATAATTAATAGTATAAATGATTATAAAAACTTTAGTTTATGTATAAAATACAAGCAAACAAAACAGGAACAAGACTGATTGAAGTAGCAGAAGAACATCTCGCAACGCTTGAGAAATATCAATTATTACGCAATCTTGTCGATAGTAATGGCATTATAGATGAAGACATCTTGAATAAGTTACGCTTAAATGTCAGATCATTATTAGAATCCGGAGACGCTTCACAAAAAGACTTGTTGGATTTATGTTTAGACGTTATCTATAACTCCAATATGAAAGCATTTGGCTTAAATAACCTTGTGCGACTTTATGTTGAATGGAGAGATCTGAAAGACGAGAGAGGTTCTGAAGAATGATGCTAACCGATTTTCTGCCAACAACACGTAAAGAATGCGACCTTAGAGGATGGGATCAATTAGATGTTATTCTCTTTTCGGGCGACGCTTATATAGACCATCCGGCCTTTGGAGCTGCCGTTATTGGCAGAACCCTTGAAGCAAACGGATATAAGGTTGCCATTGTTCCACAGCCAGACTGGCATGGTGACTTTCGGGATTTTAAGAAATTGGGGCGTCCTCGCCTGTTCTTTGGTGTTTCACCGGGGGCCATGGACTCTATGGTAAACCACTATACGGCTAACCGTAGACGCCGCAGTGATGACGCGTATAGCCCAGACGCACGTCATGGCCTACGACCAGACTACCCTACCATTGTCTACACACAAATCCTGAAACAACTTTATCCGGATGTACCTGTGGTGCTGGGAGGGATTGAAGCCTCTATGCGGAGACTTACTCACTACGATTATTGGCAAGACAAATTAAAAAAATGTATTCTATGTGAATCCGGAGCTGACTTGATTATCTACGGCATGGGGGAAAAAGGAATTATCCAAATTGCAGAAAGACTGAACTCCCATGCTACCATCAAACAGATTAGGGACATACCACAAACGGTCTTCTTGTGCTCGAAAGAGGAAATTCCTAATGGGTTTACAGATAAAGATATCATACTGCATAGCCACGAAGAATGTGTGGAAAACAAAAAGGCGCAGGCAGAAAACGTCAGACACATCGAAGAAGAGTCTAATAAAATCCATGCACAAAGATTATTGCAAGCGGTAGGAAACAAATGGACGGTAGTCAATCCGCCATACCCTACAATGACAACAGAAGAATTGGATGCCTCATTCGACTTGCCATACACTCGTTTGCCACATCCCAAATATAAAGGGAAACGCATTCCGGCTTTCGATATGATAAAGTTTTCTGTCAACATTCATCGAGGCTGCTTTGGCGGATGCGCTTTCTGCACAATATCTGCGCATCAAGGCAAGTTCGTCGTTTGCCGTAGTAAACAAAGCATACTCAAAGAAGTAAAGATGGTCGTAAACATGCCGGATTTCAAAGGCTACTTATCAGACTTAGGCGGTCCTTCGGCCAACATGTATGGAATGGGAGGCAAGAACCGCTCCATTTGTGAAAAGTGCAAGCGTCCGTCCTGCATAAATCCGCAAATCTGTCCTAATCTAAATACCGATCATAGCAAGCTGCTTGACATTTATCATGCCGTAGACGCGCTTCCGCAAATCAAGAAAAGTTTTATTGGGAGCGGCGTCAGATACGACCTTCTACTCCATAAAAGCAAGGATGAAAAGACCAACAAGGCTGCTGATATATATACCAAAGAACTGATATGCAATCACGTGAGCGGCCGTCTGAAAGTCGCTCCCGAGCACACCAGTGACCAAGTATTAAAGTTAATGCGCAAACCTTCTTTCAATTTATTTTATGAATTCAAGAAGATTTTCGATAAGATCAACACCCAATACAACCTCAAGGAGCAACTCATTCCATACTTCATAAGCAGTCATCCGGGATGCCATGAAGTAGATATGGCTGAACTTTCCGCCAAAACCAAAGACCTAAATTTCCACTTAGAACAAATTCAGGACTTCACCCCTACTCCCTTAACAATTTCAACAGAAATGTGGTATACGGGGTATGATCCATATACGCTCGAACCGATATTCTCAGCCAAAACGCCTACAGAGAAGCTAAAGCAACGCCAATTCTTTTTCTGGTATAAGCCTGAAGAACGTGATTCGATAGAAAAAGAACTCCGAAAGTTGGGAAGACCCGATCTTATCGAACGCCTTTATCATGGGATTCCGAAAAGAAAGGTATATAGAAACAGAAACGGCAAAGACAAATGGGCGTCAACAGACGAAACACAGAATTGGCGAAAGAACGACCGTTGGCGGCAAGCGAAACACAAAAATGAAGAAAAAACGTTTGCCGCAGGCAAGCAAAACGCAAAAATGAAGAAATAATAACCTTTTTTGCTACCTGAGAAGGAAAAAGCAAAGGATACGAAAAGGGCTGAACTCTATGCGAGGAGTTCAGCCTTGATTTTATAATTTCAGAAAAGGTTCGGATACCTTGCTCAAAAAATTAAGCTTCTTCCGGAGTGATTAATTTGTAACCTTTACCATGAATATTAATAATCTCAATCTGATCATCATCTTTCAAATGCTTGCGCAACTTGGTGATATACACATCCATCGAACGGGCATTGAAGTAATTATCATCAATCCAGATGGTCTTCAATGCGAAATCACGCTGAAGAATTTCATTCGCGTGCGAACAGAG
Organism: uncultured Prevotella sp.; assembly: GCA_963547405.1. Taxonomy (GTDB): domain Bacteria; phylum Bacteroidota; class Bacteroidia; order Bacteroidales; family Bacteroidaceae; genus Prevotella. The sequence goes on along the minus strand of CAUURC010000088.1, from coordinate 7,353 downwards.
CAGGGCAAGCAATTCGTTCTCCTTTGTGGTCAGTTTGGTTTGCTTGTCACCTATAGTCAGAAGCTGTTTCTGGGTATCAAATGTAAAGCGACCGATATGATACAAAGTTGACTCTTTTGTCTTCTTTCCACGCACACGACGCAAAATGGCTTCAATACGGAATACAAGTTCCTCCATCGAGAAAGGTTTCGTAATGTAATCATCAGCCCCTATCTTGAAACCTTCCAGTATATCATCCTTCAGCGTCTTGGCCGTAAGGAAAATAATAGGAATTTCAGCATTAGCCTGACGAATTTCCTGAGCCAGCGTGAAACCATCTTTCTTTGGCATCATCACGTCTAGCACACAGATATCGAACTTGCTCTTCATAAACTCTCTATACCCGATTTCTCCATCAGGACAGAGTGTTGCTACAAAGCCTTTGGCCTGAAGATATTCACGAAGTAACATACCTAAGTTCTCGTCATCTTCACACAATAAGATTTTCAGTTTTTCTTCCATAGTTATCTAAATTAAAATGTTTATGAATTATCGAATTACACGCTAAGATTTATCTACGACAAATGGTATTTTAACCGTAAATGTGGTTCCCTTTCCATATTCGCTATCTACTTTTATTTCTCCCCCATGCAAATCTACCATTTTCTTGACGTAGGCCAGCCCCAAGCCGAATCCTTTCACGTCGTGGACATTGCCTGTATGTACCCGGTAGAACTTGTCAAAGACCTTCTTCAAATTGTCTCGCTTGATACCTATGCCCGTATCTTTTACAGAAAGACAGACAAAGTTGCCTTGATTCCATGTCTTTAAATATAAATTCAATGGTTTTTCGGGCTTGCGGTATTTGACAGCATTGTCCATCAAGTTAAAAATAACATTCTGGAAATGCATTTCATCCACATAGATTGTTGAATCAACAGCATCTATTTCCGTGAAAACCTTCCCTCCCGTGTGCTCAACACGCAAAGTAAAAGAATGACCAATATTTTCAATCATTTCGTTCAAGTCAAGTTCTTTTTTCTTCAGAACAGCTTTCTTCCGGTCATACATCGACATTTGCAAGACCTTCTCGACCAAGAAACGCAAACGTTTGCTTTCATCATTAATGACACTGCCCAAATGCCCCATCATGGTTTCGCTCTTGTTGACACTTTTGTCATTCAACATCTGTGCGGCCAAAGAGATACTTGCTATCGGAGTTTTCAATTCGTGTGTCATATTATTAATGAAATCATTTTTGATTTCGGTATATCTCTTTTGACGGAAAACTACTACTATCGTAAAAATAAAAGTAACCAAAAGAACAAATGTGAAAACGATGCTGGGTATCATGAATTTCACAGATGAGAAAATATAGCTACCCATATCGGGGAAATGCACTTTGACAACTCCCATCTTTGACGATGGATCATTTCTGAATAAAGGTTGCGAATATGTATTCTCTTCGCCGTCACCGGAGTAATCCGGACACCTGTAAACTTCGCGTCCATCTTGCGTGCAGACCGTAAAATGATAGGGAATATTAACCCCGTTATTGATCATTTCGGCCTTAAGATCCTGATCAAGCAGTTTAAAATTTATACGTTCTTTCAGCGGTTTGTCGCTCGCTGAATATAATATAGAGTAAACGACCTCGTCAAGTAAGGCTTTCTGATAAATATATCGATTCTTTACTATCTCCTGCAAGGATTTAGAAGCCTCAGAGATCGTATTCTTATCACTCTTCAGAATCATGGCCTTGGGCCGTTGAGCAGGACGGGTTTCAATCGTTTTGAGCTGAAACGAAGAGTAAATCGTACCATCCTTACCTGCAACCGCATAAGAATGAGATTGCTGAATCGAGCCGTCATTACCCAGCATTCCGGATCGACTACCTATCGAATCCTGTCTAAAAGCCTTGCGTTCGGTCTCATTGACATCTTTTTCCAAATATCGCAAGGTTTCATTCAACTCTAAATTTCGCGAAGCTTGATAAAGTGCACGCATAACACTCTCGTCAAACTGCTCTTTCTTCATGTTAGCCATCTCCTGTATATAATTAAGTTGCAGATAGAGAAGGGCTAAGAAAGACAGTCCCATGATGATAGCTATCGTCCAAATTGTTTTTTGCTTCATACAAGTTACTACGTTATTTTATACCTTTATTGCAAAGATAGAGAAAAACTTAAAACGTTAATAACACAACGTTAATTATTGCCCACAATTTTAAAACTATTAACTATATCTACTAAATATAAATCAAAATAAACAACTATCTTTCGCATAAATCTCCCCCCCATAAAGTTAGAAAAACGTATCTATACTTTCTTCAAAACGACAATATACTTTATCTTTTGTACAAAAATTTTATCCCAAAAGTGTTCGAAAAAATAGTTCAAATAGCATGAACATTCTTGTTTTTATTTCATTTTGTAGCTCAAAAAGTCCTTGTAAAGGAGTCTTTCTTTAGGTTTTGAAAGCCCATTACGCCATTTTTAGCTTACAAAAGCTATGCTTTTAGCTCGTCATAGCTGTGCTTTTAGCTCCTAAAAGGGCCACTATTAGCGTGTAAAAGCTATGCTTTGACAACGCTGCATAGGGTAAATTGCAGAAGCAATTTAGATAAACAATTGATTATCAAGTAAATAATAAAAATGCTGTAGAATCGCATATTTCCGCTCAAAGCCTGATTATTTTTAAATAATGCCACTTTTTTCAGCCTTTTGTAAAGTTATTTCAGCAGGTATTAAAAATATTCGTTGTCGACTCTACTGCAACTATCAAATCGGATATAGTATCTAAAAATAAAGAGGCAGAACACTAAGAATCACGCTCAACGACTTTATGTCTATATATTTGTTACCAAGTTGTCGATGATGGCGTAGCCATTGAGCAGAGATTTAGCAATTTTAATTTAAAGGGAAGCGTGTTATAAATTTGCATATAGCATATCAAAGAGCTGTGTCGGGATAGCCAATAAAAAGCAAAAAACTCAACCTAAACTAAAAAAAATAAGCTCGGTATAATACCGAGCTCAAATCTTTTGAAAATCTATAATATATTCAATATTGTGGTTTTTATACTCTCGAGATTTTAATCGAATAAATTTAAACAAGCAATTGAATATCAATTATATACATTTATCAAGCATTCCTAACCACATTGCTTATCAATCATTTCAAAACGAATAGGAAAATCCGAGACTGGCATACTCTTTATATTGCCAATAGCCGTATTTATAGTCACGCATAGAACCATCGTCAAAACGTGGATAAAGGAACACCTTGGTAGAAATATACTTATTAAACTGGAACGTTAAAGTGTTCTCCCACTCCAATTCTGCCCTACGATAAGTGGTATATCCAAAGAGTCGTGTCTTCCAATTCATCATATCACTAAACTTCCAGACTAAATCCAACGTAAATTCGGAACCGATATCATGGAGCGTATGCTTATCCTTGTCTAGTCCATAACGCTTAGCTAATGCCTTACGACTCACATATTTGAAATTGTAAGCCAAAGGAGCCAGATGTATTGTACCTACTAATTTCTTTTTAAACCAATTTACATTATAGTCCATACCGACAGAAAGGTTGGTCGTAAATGGAGATAAGAAATCACTATACGTCTTTGGATCATTATTTTTAAAACCACGCATGAACTGCGTATAGGTCAATAATTGTATGGTGTAATACCAGCGTTTGGTAGCTTGCAGTCCCAATTTGCCCGTATATCTAATCAAGTCTTCCGATGTCTTTAGGTTGTGCAAACTATCGCTCTTGGAAGTTTGAAAGCCAAGTTTCATTTCCAACTTGTTGTCCCATTTTACCTTTTGCTTATTGTTATAACTGGCTTGAAGCGTAACGGCTCCAACCATGTTATAGTTACTTTCGCCACCTTTATACCAGTTTGATGTAACAAAGTTCTGTAAGAACTGCAAATAGTAGTCGCTATGGTATGACCAGAAGTTAGGCTTAAACACCTTTACGCCATACATTTGCACATCCGGCTCAACAATCTTTGGGGCTACTTTCTTTACTAAATCAGGATGATTCTCTATCTTTGCCCCTTCACCCTCGCCTACTGCTCCTACAATTTTCAACTCTTTACCTGTTCTTTGCACCAAGTCTGGTCGTGTAAGGTAGACATGAAGTAAAGTACGCGACAAATCAATACGCTGCAACGTATCCGTATCGAGTGCCAAACAATTATCTGACACATTGCGATAATAAGTTAGAGGCAAAAATAAAGACGCGTAATTAATAACTTGAAGAGTGGGGTTATGCTTCTTTTGTATGGAATCTTCAAACGTCAGATGATACAAAGATTGCAATGACTCGACGTATTTCTCTACTATCGAACGCGATTCTTGGAGGTTTGCGGAACGGTTTCTTTGCGCATTGGCTGGCACTACAGAAAGAATCGCTAATAATAATGTAAAAAACGACTTATAACTCATAGTAAATGCAAAGGTAATAATAAACAAATAAATAAATTCGCAATTAATAAATTAATCGATTGAAAATGGACGAAATACCTATGATTAAAACCTCCGTTCACTTGCATAGTTCACAAAAATAAATTAATTTTGCAAATTGGAATTTATAAATTTTATTTTATCGTGGCTGAAACAAAATACATTTTCGTTACAGGTGGCGTAGTTTCATCACTTGGCAAGGGTATTATATCCGCTTCTATAGGCAAACTTCTCCAAGCAAGAGGATATAATGTCACCATCCAGAAGTTTGATCCGTATATTAATATTGACCCGGGAACACTTAATCCCTATGAGCATGGAGAGTGCTATGTTACAGTTGACGGCATGGAAACCGACCTTGACTTGGGTCACTATGAACGTTTCACCGGTATTCAAACAACCAAAGCCAACTCGCTGACAACGGGCCGTATCTATAAAGCCGTCATCGATAAAGAGCGTCGTGGTGACTATTTAGGGAAGACCATTCAGGTTGTTCCACATATCACGGATGAGATCAAGCGCAATGTAAAACTCTTGGGCAAAAAGTTTCATTATGATTTTGTCATCACGGAGATTGGCGGAACCATCGGCGATATCGAAAGCGCGCCTTTCATGGAAGCCATCCGCCAGCTGAAATGGGAATTAGGAAAGAACGCCATCAATATACATTTAACGTATGTACCTTATTTAAAAGCGGCCGGCGAACTAAAAACCAAGCCTACGCAACACAGCGTCAAAGAACTGCAGAGTGTGGGTATTCAACCCGACATTCTCGTTCTGAGAACGGAAATGCCCCTTGAAGAAAATATAAGAAAGAAAGTTGCGGCTTTCTGCAACGTTGATTTCGATTGTGTTTTCCAAAGCGAAGATTTACCCAGTATTTACGAAGTACCCGTCAATATGCAAGATCAGGGACTGGACACGGCCGTACTAAAGAAAGTCGGTTTGGAAATAGGTGAAAAGCCTACTCTCGGTCCTTGGAAAGCATTTATCGAACGACGAAACAACGCCAAAGATACCGTAAATATCGGTCTTGTAGGTAAATACGATCTTCAAGACGCGTATAAGAGTATTCGGGAAAGTCTGTCTCATGCCGGCACCTATAATGATTATAAGGTGAATATCAACTTCATCAATTCAGAAGAGATAACAGAAGACAACATCGCTGAAAAAATTCAAGGACAGGATGGTATCGTCATCTGTCCCGGATTCGGTCAGAGAGGCATAGAAGGAAAGGTTATTGCGGCTCACTACACACGTACGCACGACATTCCTACATTCGGTATTTGTCTGGGTATGCAGATGATGGTTATTGAATTTGCTCGCAACGTATTGGGCTATAAGGATGCCAATAGCAGAGAAATGGACGAAAAAACACCACACAATGTAATTGATATCATGGAAGAACAAAAGAATATCTCTAACATGGGTGGTACCATGCGCCTGGGTGCTTACGAATGTATATTAACACAGAACTCACGCATATTCGACATTTACAAAAAGGAATATATTCAGGAAAGACATCGCCATCGTTATGAATTTAATAACGATTACCAAAAAGAGTTTGAAAAGAACGGCATGATGTGTGTTGGGCACAATCCTGAAAGCGATTTGGTTGAGATTGTAGAAATACCCGGACTGAAATGGTATATTGGTACACAGTATCATCCGGAGTATCAATCAACGGTTCTCCACCCACACCCACTATTTGTAGACTTTGTTAAAACTGCAATTGCAAACAAAAAATAATGGATAAAAATACAATTATAGGCTTTATTCTTATAGCCGTAGTACTATTTGGATTCACTTGGTACACCCAGCCGTCAGCTGAAGAACAGCGGGCTGCCTTTGTAAAAGACTCTATTGAGAATGTAGCTAAAAAAGAGGCTGAAAAAGCTGCTAAAGTTGCTGCAGCCCAAAAACAGACTGCAGCTAATGAACAAACTGTTGTAGATACAACGTCTCTGTTCCACCGGGCTATGACCGGCAAACAAGAAAACGTTGTACTGCATAACTCTAAACTGGAACTGACACTCAGCAGCAAAGGAGCTACTGTAACAAAAGCGGTCATCAAGGGCTACGCGGGACACAACCTCAAGGTTAAAGACGGTTCGCAGGACGCCTCTTCTGTCACTCTTTTCGATGGAACTGATCAGCAGTTGAATTTCATGCTCTCTGCCAAGGAAGCGAACATCAACACACAAGACCTCTATTTCTCTCCCTCACAAGTTACTGACTCTACCGTAGTATTTACGGCTGAAGCCGGTGCGGGCCAATACATTTCGCTCAGCTACACACTGGGCAGCGACTACCTACTCCGCTCACAATTGGCTGTGGTAGGACTGGCAAATGCTTTTGCGCCTAATACTAATACGCTTGATATTAACTGGAAAGACAAGATCAAACAGCAAGAGCGTGGCTTCACCTTCGAGAACCGCTATGCTACGTTGACATATCATAAGGTTGAAGGTGGCACCGACTACTTGAATGAAACTAAGGAACATGTAGACGAACCTATTGAGGACGCCATCGACTGGGTTGCTTTCAAGAACCAATTCTTCTCTGCCGTTCTTATTGCCAAGGATGATTTTAAGGCCAACGCCTCCATGACATCTATTCCGCAAGAGAAAGGCACAGGCTACCTGAAACAATACGAAGCCAAGCTGAAAACAGCCTTTGACCCAACGGGGCAAACCAAATCACAGTTTGAATTTTATTTTGGTCCTAACGATTTCCGCCTGCTCAACGATATAGAAAAACAAAGTTCATTTGGTAAGGACTTAGAGATGCAGCGCCTTGTTTACTTGGGCTGGCCGCTGTTCAGAATCATCAATCGTTGGTTCACCATTTATGTATTCGACTTCCTGACAGGAATGAATATCAACATGGGCATTGTT